>CACZRD010000051.1 GCA_902783545.1 uncultured Bacteroidales bacterium | reverse complement strand
TTTGCAAATGTGGGATTTTTTTTGTATCTTTGCAGTCGCGTTCGGCAATCAACGACGCATGGGATAAGAATTTAACCGATAACTATGCAAACACACACAATCCATAATCTTTGGCTGGAGTATAAGTCCGAAGTTGTATTCGGGCTGGTATTGTCGGTCTTACTTATAGCCAGCACGTTCTTCTCGCGGCTTATTCCGGAGGATTTCTTTGATAACTTCCTCAACCCTGCCATGAGTTTTGCTCTTGCGGGGATATGTTTCTTCGGCGCAGTGATATGCTTAAGACATTTGGATAATAACCGTATCCGTCGGGTCTGGGCAATCATTCTGATCCTGTGGGGAACCTGTGCTTTGATCATCGTGGCGTTGTTTAGAACGGCGTACAATCCTTTATATGTCGGCAATGCATTCATGAAAAGCACCCCGATGCTGATCGCCTGCGTGTTTGCGTGGTTGCTGCTCCTGTACCCCCATTTCTCTATCCATCCGGGGAAAGTCAACTGGCGACGCGGTGGGCTGTACTTATTGCCGCTGGTGGTGCTCGGAGTCATTGATCATGTGCTCCCCTATGAATTGCGTATCCTCATCGCGTTGTATCCGATCTGGCTGCTGTATGAACTTCTTAGGTGCGTGCATAGGTACCGCCAGTGGTGTGAGGAGAACTTCTCCGCCTTGGATAATATCGACACGCAGTGGATCGTGCGGTATATGGTCATGATCGGGCTTTCCGGTTTGGTGTTCTATTACCTGTGCGTAAGCAACGACCCTGCCCGTGCGTTCACGCAACAATGGTACCTGATGTTCGTGATCGGTTATACCACCGACCAAGTGCTCTATCGTCCCGACCCGTGGGAGCGGCTGCGTAGTACGGTGGAGGAGGATACGGAAGAAGAACCGAACTCAGCCGACGCCTACCGTGCCAAACTCGAGGCCTGGCTCGAACAGGAGAAGCCCTATCTCAATCCTGATTTCCAGTTAATCGACCTGCGTAAGGTACTCCCGCTGAACCGCACCTATCTGAGCCAACTCATCAACGCTGAGTACGGCTGTTCGTTCTACCAGTGGGTCAACAACCTGCGTATCCGCGAAGCCAAACGGCTGATGACCGAGCAGCCGGAACTGCAGATGCAAGATGTAGCCAAGCAATGCGGGTTCTCGTCACGCAACGTCTTCACTCAGGCCTTCATCCGCGAGAACGGCACTACACCTACCGAGTGGTTCGCAGAGCAAAACCATTGATATCGGTTGTAGCAGAAAAACAAATCCCGCACCTGTAGAGGCGCGGGATTTGATTGTGTCAGCCTGGCGGCTGAGTGTGATTAGCGTACTTCGCGACCTTGAACGCTGAACATCTTGCCGTCGCGAACGATATAGAGCTGACCGTTGAGCATGATCTTGGTGATCTGGCTGCTGACGGCGTTGCTGTCGATAGCTGTTACGAGCGTGCGGATCGGACGGAGTTGCAGACGGTCGTTGAACGTGCCGGCCTCGGAGTAGATGCTGATGTTCTCGCCGAGATCGTAGCTGCGGTCTGTCAGAGCGTCATAGAGCTCGTAGGAGTCAGCGTAGTACGGCATGCTGATCTCGATGTCACCGGCGTTGCGGAGCATGTAACCGATGCGCATGTTGTCCTCACCTGCGGGGCGAACCATCTGTGCGCACTGGATATTATCCACGTCGAGGAAGTACATCTGGATCGGAGCGGTAGCGGTCATGAACTTCGAAGCATCGCGTCCGGCCTCGTACTTCACGCTGGAGTTGCTGCGGAAGATCACACGGGTCTTGTCGGTATAGCCACCGGCTGCTGCGTTGATGTCGATGCGGCTGTTCTCCTCAACCTGCGGAGCACGTGCGGGAGCGGGGTTGCTGTTGTCGTTGAATACCAAACTTCCCTCGCCAGAGGTCTGGATAAAGAATGCCTGCAGCGGTTGGAATGTAGCGCCGGAGATCAGTTCGTTGGTGTAACCAGTACCGTTCCAGATCGTAGCGGAAGCCTCGCTCATGCCGCTGACGCTGATAGCAGAGCCGTTGAGCTCGGAGTTGAACGGGTTGCCGACGAAGTTCCAGTTAGCGTTGTCAGGGAACTCTGCCGTATAAGCAACGAGTTCGGTGCTGACATCCGTAGTGCGGAGATTCTCGGGATATACATTCAGACGCAGACGTCCGCTGTTGGTGCTATAGATGATATAGCCTTGATTCTCACGGAACTCCTCGGCGGTCTCCCAACCGGAGCGTCCCTCGGCACGTACGGCGCCGTTGTATGTACCCCAAGCTACGCCTTGGAGCTCGCTGGTGATGAACATCTGTTCGCTCCATCCGTCAGCCAGGCTGAGCGGCGGCAGGCAGAAGAATGTCCACTGGTTAGCTGTAACGTTGATGTCCACGTACGAAGCGCCATATACAGCGGTGAACGTGGTATCGCTGGTGATGACAACGACGCGGTTCTGCTCTTCGCTGCCGTCCGTCCAGCGGATGAAGTGCTGCTCGGCATTGTCCGGAGCGCTGAGCTCGATTTCGTTGCCCCAGGCTACGGTTTGCGTGGTAGGCTCGGAGCTGCCCAGAACGATCGTCACGGTGAACTCCAGCAACTTGTCAGAGTACTTGGCTACATAGCGGTTGCCATCCACAGTGCTAACTACAGGGTGGATATCCGGCTCCCAGCCAATCCATGTATAAACAGTACCTTCGGTCGTCTCGCGGGTAGGA
>CACZRD010000050.1 GCA_902783545.1 uncultured Bacteroidales bacterium | reverse complement strand
TATCGAGTTGTCCGGCGGGATTTAATTGGTTTTACATTGCTGTGCAGTAATGCCTCGATGCATTACTCGCACGAAAAAAGCCCACAAAGTTACAAAATAGTTTTTGATTTTGCAAATTCTTACGCAATATTTCTGCGTTTTCCTTTGGAACGTAATGTCTGCTTTTCATTTCGTTCCGGGGACAGCGTCTGTACTTCTACATTTGCCTCGGCTATCTCCTTGCGTAACATCTGCTCGAATCGGGTGACGGAGCGCGTCAGCGAGTACTGGTGTGCTGCGGCTGCGTAGCGTTTGCCCATGAGCTTGCGCTCGTTGGGGTGTCTTACATCCTGTCAGGCATCTCGATGCCGAGTAGCGACATAGCGTGCTTGATGACCTTCGCTACCTCAGCGCTCAACAGGAGACGGAGATTACGCTTCTGCTCGTCGGCTTCGTTGAGGATCGAGTAGTCGTGGTAGAACGAGTTGAACTCCTGAGCCAGCGCGTAGGCGTAGTTACATAGCACCGCGGGGCTGAACTCGTCACCTGCCTGCTTCACCGCGTTCGGGTAATCCGTGAGGCGCTGAATCAGCGCGATCTCCTTCTCGTTGAGGGGCTGATTGGCGATTTCTATCGATCGGCAGAGCCGTGGTGATTGCTGATTGGTGATTTGTGATTTGCGGAGGACGCTTTGTATACGCGCGTATGTATATTGTATAAAAGGCCCTGTGTTGCCGTTGAAGTCGATACTCTCTTCGGGGTTGAAGAGCATGTTCTTGCGCGGGTCAACCTTCAGGATGAAGTATTTGAGTGCACCGAGTCCCACGATGCGGGCAATCTCGTCTGCCTCTTCCTTTGTGATGTCGGGCAGGGTGTTGACCTTGTCCTTGCTGATCTGCTTGGCATCGTCAATCATCTGCGCCATCAGATCGTCGGCATCGACCACCGTTCCTTCGCGGCTCTTCATCTTGCCGTTGGGCAGCTCGACCATGCCGTAGGAGAAGTGCACGAGCTCCTTGCCAAACGGGAAGCCGAGTTTGTCAAGCAACAGGGACAGCACCTTGAAGTGGTACTCCTGTTCGTTGCCTACGACATACACCATCTTATCGATAGGGTAGTCTTGGTAACGGAGCTTGGCGGTACCGATATCCTGGGTCATATACACCGACGTGCCGTCCGAGCGGAGTAGGAGCTTCTCGTCCAAGCCGTCGCCTGTCAGGTCTGCCCATACCGATCCGTCCTCGCGGCGGTAGAACAAACCCTCGCTCAGTCCGCGCTCGACCTCTTTCTTGCCTTCGAGGTAGGTGTTCGACTCGTAGTAGATCTTGTCGAAGCTGACGCCCATCTGTTTGTATGTCTCGTCAAAGCCGGCATAGACCCACTCGTTCATCTTCGCCCACAGTGCGCGCACCTCCTTATCGCCCTGCTCCCACTTGAGCAGCATAGCTTGGGCTTCCTTCATCAGCGGCGCTTCGCGTTTGGCGTCGTCCTCGCTCATGCCGCCGGCCATCAGTTCGGCTACCTGCTTGCGGTACTCCTTGTCGAAGCGTACGTAGTAGTCGCCGATGAGGTGATCGCCTTTCTTGCCGGAGGACTCGGGTGTCTCGCCGTTGCCGAACTTCAGCCACGCGAGCATCGACTTGCAGATGTGTATGCCGCGGTCGTTAACGATGTTCGTCTTCACGACCTTCCAGCCGTTGGCTTCCTGGATGCGGGCAATGCTGGCACCAAGCAGGTTATTACGTACGTGCCCGAGGTGCAGGGGTTTGTTGGTGTTCGGCGAAGAATATTCCACCATCATGAGCTGATTGCGGTCAGCCTGCTCGCCGTATTGCGAGTTGGCTGCGATGGCTTCGAGTTGCTCAATCCAGAATGCGTCGGCGATGCTCATGTTCAGGAAACCCTGCACGGCGTTGTACTTGGCGATGATACTTTGGCTGTTGGCCATTAGCCATTGGCCGATCTCGTCGGCTACCATAGCAGGGGCTTTGCGTGCGAGTTTGACGAAGGGGAACACCACGAGGGTGATGTTACCTTCAAACTCCGGGCGGGTCTTCTGCAGTTGTATCTGATTGTCTTGTGCATCAATGCCGTACAACGCTTTGACTGCGGCTTTGACGTGTTGTTTGAGTGTTTCTTCTAATGTCATATAGTTGTGGGTGTTAGAGCAGCCCAATGTGGCTGCTGACTATATTTGTTTGCATTTGTTCTTGAGCCATTCTGCCTCGTCGGGGGTGAGCAGCGGGCTGACGCGGCGATAGACCTCGGCGTGGTAGTCGTTGATCCACTGACGCTCTTGTGGCGTGAGCAGCTCGAAGTTGATGAGCGTGGTGTCGTAGGGGAACAAGGTCAGCGTCTCCCAGGTCAGCCACTCGTCCTCGGTGGTGGCCTCAGGAGTGCTCTCCACCGGCGTGACGGCTACGAGGTTCTCGGTGCGGATTCCCCACTTGCCGGTGCGGTAGATGCCCGGCTCGTTGGAGCATATCTGTCCGGGCTCAAGTACTGTCGGGTTCATGTCCGTGCGGATGTTCTGCGGTCCCTCGTGGCAACTGAGGAAATGTCCCACGCCGTGGCCTGTACCGTGACCGTAGGTTATACCTGCCTGCCACATGTACTGCTTGGCGAGTGCGTCGAGCTGGTTACCCCGTGTGCCTCGCGGCCAGCGGATGTGCCCGAGCATCAGATGTCCCTTGAGCACGTAGGTATAGTCGCGTTTGGCTTGTGCAGGTATCTCTCCGCCCAGCCAGACGGTGCGGGTGATGTCTGTCGTGCCGTCGAGGTACTGTCCGCCCGAGTCGAGCAGCAGCATGTCTTGCGGATAGACGAAGTCGGCAGACTCTTTCGTGGCGGCATAATGAACGATAGCGCCGTTGCCGCGGTAACCGGCTATCGTGCCGAAGCTGTCTTCGACGAAACGTTTGCCCATGAGCCGGTACTCATGCAGCTGCTCCATCAGATCCCACTCGGTGAGCTTGCTGTCCGCCATGCGTGCGCGTGTGTCGTCGCTCTCGAGCCAGCGGAAGAACCGCGTCAGGGCGACAGCGTCTTGCTCCATCGCGCGGCGAATGCCTGCAAGCTCGATGTCGTTCTTGTGGGATTTGGCAATCAGGATCGGCGACTTGCAGTTGACTTTCTTTGCTGTGGCACTGATGGCTTCGTAGAGCGCCTCGTTGACCTTTGCGCCGTCGTAGAGGATCGTGCCGTTGAGGTACCGCAGGTAGCTGAACACCTCTTCGTAGCCGCGGAACTCCACGCCGTTGGCGGAGAGGTAAGCTGTCACTTCGCGGGTGATCTTCTCGGGCAGCACGAACAGCGTGCACTTGTCTTGCTCCAGCACGAGGTAACTGATCACCACGGGGTTGTACTCCACGTCATTGCCGCGGATGTTCAGCAGCCAGGCTATCTCGTCGAGTGCGGAGACGATCATCGCGTCGGCGTTCTTCTCAGTCATCTTCGTGCGGATACGCGCGAGCTTGCTTTGCATGCTCTCGCCGGCATAACGGGTGTCGAACTCATAGAACGGCGCGGTGGGTATAGCCGGACGATCATCAGTCCACAGCGGACGGATCAGATCGACGGACTTGAGGCCGATACCTGCCTCCTGGAGTTTGTCGCTCAGTTTCTTGTAGCTGTCCACGCTCCACATCTCAGGGTTGACGCCGACGGTGATTTGTGATTTATAATTGTCGATGAGCCAGTCCTCGATCTTCGGGCAATCGATATCCGACTCGCGCATCAGGCTGACGGTTGTGCCCTCGAGCTGTATGCCTGCTTGCAGGTAGTAGCGGCTGTCAGTCCAGAGCAGCGCCTTGTCGAGGGTGACGAGGGCGGTGCCTGCTTCGCCTGTGAAC
>CACZRD010000049.1 GCA_902783545.1 uncultured Bacteroidales bacterium | reverse complement strand
TTCTGGGATGAAAATACAGCAACCAACGGCCACAAGATCAACAAGACCGGCAATGTCACGGCCGACAAGACCGCTGCCGATGTCTGCGCACCATACTACATGAGATACTTCATCCAAGACAAACCGTCGGCAGTGGAGTCCGCGCAGGCTAATAAGCCCGCTGCACGAAAGATCCTACGCGACGGACAGATCCTGATCATCAAGGGCGACAAGGAGTACAACCTGTATGGATTCTGAATTTACGATGATAGCCAAGACCTTCAAGGGTCTGGAAGAGGTACTTGCCGGTGAGATAGCAGCCATCGGCGGTAACGACATCGAACTCGGCAGACGGGCGGTGACGTTCCGCGGCGACAAGAGCGTGCTCTATCGCGCCAATCTGTGGCTGCGTACCGCCTCGCGCGTGCTTGTGCCAATCGCTACGTTCCGCGCAGGTGACGCTGATGCCGTATATGAAGAGGTGAAGAAGATCGACTGGGAGCAGTACATGGATCTCGCCACGACATTCAGCATCGATGCAACCGTCTATTCGGAGACATTCAAACACTCACGTTATGTGACCTACAAGGTCAAAGACGCCATTGCCGACCGCTTCAACGAGAAGTACGGCAAGCGTCCGAGCGTACGTATCACCGAGCCTGACTTGTATATCAATGTACATATAGCCGAGCAGCAGGTGACCGTCTCGCTGGACAGCAGCGGCGAGAGTCTGCACAAACGCGGCTGGCGTGTGGCGCAGACCGACGCACCGATCAACGAGGCGCTGGCTGCGGGGATGTTGCTGCTCGCAGGCTGGAAAGGGCAGTCGGACTTCTACGACCCTATGTGCGGATCCGGCACTCTGCTCATCGAAGCGGCACTCATCGCACTGAACATCCCGCCCGGTATCTTCCGCAAACACTTTGCCTTCGAAAACTGGAAAGACTTCAATAAAGAGCTGTTCGAAACAGTGAGCGAGGACGATAGCGACGAGCGGGAGTTCACGCATCACATCTACGGCTCGGATGCCGGTTACTACGCCGTGCAAGCCGCACTGAAGAACGTTCGTTCGGCAGGTCTGCAGAAGTACATCGACGTGCGTCAGATCCGTATCGAGGAGATCAAGCATGAGCAAGGCACGGAAGGAGCACTCGTGATGATCAACCCGCCCTACGGCGAGCGATTGGCTCAGGACAAAGACGTACTGCGACTCTACGCCGACATCGGCAAAGCACTGAAGTTCCAGTTCACAGGCGCCACAGCCTGGATCATCTCCAGCAACGAGGAAGCACTGAAGTGCATCGGACTAAAGCCCTCGAAGAAGATCCACCTCATGAACGGCGAACTCGACTGCCTGTATAACTGCTACGAGCTATTCAGCGGCGAACACAAGGATTGGAAAGCCGCGCACCCCAGAGAATCCAGAGATTCCAGAAGTTCTAGAGATTCCAGAAATTCCAGAAACAATGACAACAGACACCCCCATACTGATAAGCGAGTACGACTATCCGCTACCCGACGAGAGGATCGCCAAGTACCCGCTCGCGGAAAGAGACCACAGCAAACTGCTCATCTATCGCAACGGACAGGTAAGCGAGGATAAGTTCTACCGCATAGGCGATTACATCCCTCAGGGCTCACTGCTCGTGTACAACAACACACGGGTTATTCAGGCGCGTCTGGTGTTCCACAAGCAATCAGGCGCACGCATCGAGATCTTCTGCCTCGCACCCATCGAGCCGTACGACTACCAGCTCTCACTCTCATCAACCACAGGCTGCGTGTGGAAATGTCTGGTGGGCAACGCCAAGAAGTTCAACACCGGGTACGTGGAGCAGACAATACAATTAGGTACGCGCACGCTACACCTGCGCGCGCACAAAGGCGAGCAACAAGGTAACACCTACGCCATCCGTTTCACGTGGGACGATCCATCCGTCGCTTTCAGCGAACTGCTTGATGCCATGGGCGAGCTGCCTATACCACCCTACCTCAACCGCAAAACCGAAGAGAGCGACAAGACAACCTATCAGACCGTCTATTCGCGCATCAAAGGCTCGGTGGCGGCTCCGACAGCCGGACTGCATTTCACCGATGCCGTACTCGACGATCTGCGTAGCCGCGGAATACAGACAACCGAACTGACGCTGCACGTCGGCGCAGGCACGTTCCTGCCCGTCAAGGTCGAGGATGCCAACCAGCACCCGATGCACACGGAGATCATCGCCGTGCCGCGACAAGCAATAGCCGACATACAGGCGAACCTCGGGCATATAGTTGCCGTCGGCACAACATCGATGCGGACGCTGGAGTCGCTGTACTTCATCGGATGTCGGCTTCGAAATGTCGAAACAGCGAAATATCGAGATGTCGAGACGATTCACGTCGAGCAGCACGAGCCCTACCAACAGCCGTACAATATGACGGCACATGACGCCCTGCAGGCGATCCTCGACTACCTTGATGCCACCCGTCAGAGCACACTGCACGCCGAGACACAGATCATGATCCGTCCGGGCTACACGTTCCGCATCGTGGATATACTGATCACGAACTTCCACCAGCCTAAGTCCACCTTGCTGCTACTCGTCTCGGCATTCGTGAACGGCGACTGGCACACGATATACGACTACGCCCTGAGCCACGACTTCCGTTTCCTCAGCTATGGCGATTCGTCGATATTGTTCAGGCAATAGACCGCTGCGCTAAAAGAGAAAAGACCGCTGCGCTAAAAGAAAAAAGAACTATGATTGATAGCCATTGTCATGTTGACGAGCCTGCGTACGAACAGGACAGAGAGGAGTTTCTGCAACGTCAGAAAGACGGCGGCATAGAAGCCATCGTCGTTCCAGGTGTAAACATGCACTCCATCGACGGCATCTTCGATGTCTGCCGTCGTTGGCGCGGATTCTGTTACCCGGTACTGGGACTGCACCCGCAAGACGTAGCCGACGACTGGCAAGAGCAGCTTGACGTCATCCACAAGGCTATGCTCGAGCACGTAGGTGCAGAGCTCGACGTGAGTGAACGTATCGTAGCCATCGGTGAGATAGGCTTGGATTACCACTACACGCGTGAGTTCGATGCCGCACAACACGAAGCGTTCCGCACCCAACTGCGTTGGGC
>CACZRD010000048.1 GCA_902783545.1 uncultured Bacteroidales bacterium | reverse complement strand
CCTGCCATATCCTGTAATACCGAGCAGTATCAGCTCCGTGGATTCGGTTAAGCAGACCGGATTCGAGTACAACAGGTGTAACGCCGTACGCTTCCTGCCGGGGGCAGCTGTGGGTAAGCAGCAAAACCTGAACTTCAGCAAGGCGGTGATTGACATGCCTACACCTCATGAAAAGTGGGCATTGCGTTCAGCACCGATTACCGGTATGCTTAGTGGTGACATCTTCATGGCGGAGGCGGATCTCGACGTAAAGTCATCGCCATGGGAGGTGGGTAACTTTGATGCCCACGGACGTAACAAGAACACCGGCAACGCATCGTTCTGGCTCTCGCTCTATAGCAAGGAATCAATACACATGGGTAATGGCGATGACACCAAGAACGATACCGTTGCCGCCGATACCGAATGGGCAAGGGTTACCAATGCCATGACGCTGTCGCTGCCACCGGCAAGCGGATGGGCTGTCTTTACCCGAACCAAATCGCGCAAAGATGCAGCAATACGTCTGCCGAAGCAAGATGACACCTACTATTACTTCGACCAAAACGGCGAAACACTATACGATATCTACGAGAATAACCTGCAAACCACGCGTGACACGTATGCCGGTGGTGCAGGCAAAGCCGGTAAGCTGGCGTTCAACCCTGACGGTGATTCGCAAAGCTACACCCTCACCAATGGTGCAGAATCTTCAATGTTCGTATTCGGTAACCCGACGATGGGATATATCGATATCTGGGGATTCATTGCTGATAACGGTCTAAGCGAAGAGTTTGATTACATCGATTCCGAAGGTAATTATGTGACAATAAGCAAGGCTGCTGCTGAAAGCGGAACGACAGATGTAATCAGTGAGCCGCAACGCTACCTGCCGCCTATGCATGCGATAGTAATCAAGACTGCCGCGGCGACTACGTCGAAGGCTGTGACGCTGAATACCAACCGCGTGGTGATATCAGAAAAGGATATTGTTCGTCCTCTTCCGTCACCTTCACCGGCACCGAGCCGCACAAGTGCATCGGGACATAGAAAAGGTATCATGACCGTGACCGCCATCAACCCGCTCACGTCAACATGCAAGTCGCGTCTGCTGATCGGCCAGGGCTACCACAATGCGTTACGTGACGGCGAGGATGCTATACTGACTACCGTCAATATCAAGGAATACAATTCCTCCGCACCGTCCACGCTGTTCAACATCTATGCACAGGAGGGCGAGTACGGATTGTGTATCGACCTGCGAGACGAAGTGCTGAACATACCGGTATCGTTCTATATGATGAAAGAAGTGCCGTTCGAGCCGGTAACACAATTGTGGTTCACGGGCGTGAACAGCATCGACGGCGAACTGGTGTTCTACGACGCACTGACCGGCAGCGAGCAGAAGATTCTTGATGGTATGTGCATCAAGATTCCTACGCCGGAGCAGAGTCACGAGACGCGGTACTATATCCGTCGCCGCGGCTATGATCCCAACGATCCGGGCTCTTCGATTACCACAAGCATTGACCAGTCAAGTCACTTTGAGATGGATGGTGCGTCAGCAGTTAAGATAATTCATAACGGACATGTGTTCATCCTGCGCGACGGGCACGTATATACCATGTTCGGACAAAAACTGAGATGATATGAGGAGAAGAATATTGTATATATTACTTATAGCATTCTGGCTACTCAGTAGTAGCCGGGCTGCGTATGCGTTCGGTTATGAACAGGCTTCACAGCCGGCATCGTGGAATACCAAGACGACCTTCAGTGACGATATACAACCGTCATGTAGTTTCCGCTCGACATCGTCGTACACGCCTATCGTGGGCACTACATCGTACTTGTCCGACGGTAGCGGCGAGGTGGATGCGCCACCGCGCAATATCCGCCGCGGCTGGGGAGCCCCAACCGATGAGGATGATCCTATCGGTTCAATAACGACTGCGCCTATCGGCGAGCCGCTTGTGCTGCTGCTGATGGCGCTGGTGTATATCTTCGTTCTGTCGAGGCGTACAAAGACGCCTTCGACAGAGGAAGATCGCAAATAAATTGGATTATAATGCCGCCAGGGTGGCCTTGAGCCATTGCCAGGTCTTGGCGGTGGAAGAGATACTCAATCGCTCCTTAGGCGAGTGAACATCGTACATCTGCGGTCCGACACTGACCATATCCATATCCGGGTACTTCGTCAGGAACAATCCGCATTCCAGTCCGGCGTGTATAGCTAACACGTCGGGCTCTGTTTTATACAGTTGTTTGTACGTAGCCACTATCGTGTCCAGCAGTGGCGAATGCACGTTCGGTGCCCAGCCCGGGTAGCCGTCACCGTGCGTGACCTCGTCGCAGGCGATGGACAGCGCGTACTCCACATGACGCTTGATCTGATGCTTCTGCGCCTCGATAGACGAACGCTGCGAGGTGTTGATTTCGATGTAGTGGCCATTGGCTGTTGGCTGTTGGCCATTGGTCTCTTGTTTGGTGTGTACGGAGGCGAGGTTGGTGGAGGTCTCGACCAGATCGGGGATGTCGGCACTCATACGGATCATGCCGTGCGGGCAGGTGGTGAGCGTAGCGATCAGTCGCGCTGTGTCTTCCAGGCTCATCACCTCATCGGGCAGCGCTGTCGTCTGCATCGCGCAGCGGATATTCGGGTTGTTCGGCTTATACACCGCCTCGACCTGTGCAGACAGTTGGTTGAACAGGATACGCAATCGCTCTCTGTCCTCAAACGGCACACATACGACCGCCTCCGCCTCGCGGGCTATAGCGTTCCGCAGGTTACCGCCGTGGATAGTGGCGAGGTACATATCCGTCGAGTCGAAGATCTCTGCCAGGAAGTACGCAAGCACCTTGTTGGCATTCGCGCGACCTTTGTTGATATCCTCGCCGGAGTGCCCGCCCGGCAGACCGTCCACACGTATCTGCAATGCTAAGAGCTGACCGCTGATGGCTGATGTCTGCACCGGCGTGTAATGCATCCGACCGAGGGAGTCTATACCTCCGGCGCAGCCGATGCATATCTTTCCGTCATCCTCGTTGTCGAGGTTGATGAGCCGCCGTCCGCGCAATATGCCGTCCTGCAGACGGTCGGCACCGGTCAGACCCGTCTCCTCATCGACGGTGAACAGCGCTTCGAGGGCGGGGTGCTTGACGTCGGGCGAGGTCAGCGCTGCCAGCGCCATAGCCATGCCGATACCGTCATCCGCGCCGAGGGTCGTGCCTTTGGCGTGCATCCAGTCGCCATCAACGACGGTCTGGATAGGATCGTTCATGAAGTCGATGGTGCAGCCGGCATCTTTCTCGCACACCATATCCTGGTGGGCTTGCAGGATCACTGCCGGATGATCCTCGTAGCCCGGCGTGGCAGGCACGCGCATGACGACGTTCATCGCGTCATCCACGATACATTCTATACCGCGCCCGGCTGCAAAATCCTGCAGCCAGCGGCTGATGCGCTCCTCGTGCTTCGAGGGGCGCGGAATCTGATTGATCTGTGCGAAGATCTCAAATACTTCGCGGGGTTCGATGGTATTCATAATCTTTTATCTTTGAGCGTTAGCGGTCTTTTATCTTTGAGCGAAGCGGTCTATTACTCGTGCAGTGTCTCCGGCGCAATGGTGCGCAGGAACGTCTCCGGGAACGCCGGACGCTTGGGCATCTCGGGGTTGCCGTAGCGGTTGCGAACGAACTGTCCGTCCTCGAACTTACGTTCCTGTCCGTCGATATACTTCGTGATCAGGTAGATATACAGGTCTTTCCAGTCCTGTACGACCTCCTCCGCCTGCTTGCAGGAGTAGGAGGTGAGCAGCTTGCGTGTCTCTGCCTCGCCGAGTTGGGCTACGTCGCTGTCCAGGGCTTCGATCTGCGCATTGAACCGCTCCTCCCACATCGCCTGGCGCTCGCGGATCTCCGGCAGGATACGTTCGTACTTCTCGTAGGCTTTGTTTGCCACGAGGTTGAATGCCCACCACGCCGATGTCGGCGAGTAGGTGTACAGATCGCCGTTGCCCTGCTTCATGCACTCGGGCACGGCAGTGATGCGGCTGTACATAGGTACATACACGTTCGTCGCGGCATCATCCACGCCGAACCAGAATATACCTCCCGCAGGTTTATCGCCGCGCATCTGCGACACGAACGACCACGCTGTCTGCTGCGTGGCTGTCGGGCGCTGGTACCAGTACTTGACGCTATCCAGCTCGAATGCCAGTCCGCCGTAACGGAGCTTGCTATGCCATGCGCCGGATGCCTTACCCTTCGTTATATCCAGCGGCGTGCCCTCGTACTGATCGCGCATGCAGTCCTTCAGCTCCTGCGCGCTGACCTTGTGGTTCGGGCGGATATACAGCGGCATCGCCTCACCGGCGTCCTTGCCGCCGGTGGCGAGGTAGGTCTGACCAGTCACGAACGGCAGATACTTGTCCATATCGTCGCTGAAGTGACGGTAGTAGCTCCACACACGTGCCTCGCAGGCGTACAGACCCGAGAAGTCGTAGGGGTTGAATGCCCGCTGGAACGAGAACTCCGAGTCCTTGCCCTCGAACAGCCCTTTCTTCCGCGCAAACGCGATGATATCCGTGGAGTAGAGCACATCGCCCATGTCGATGTAACCGGTCTTCTTCGCCTTCTTCAATGCAGCTTTCGTCGGTGCAGGCACTCCCTGCGTACGGGCTTGGTTAGCATGAGCGGCGATGCAGTCGTCGGGGATACGCGTGGCTACCCACACTGCCCCTTTCTCACCCTTGCCGCGACCGATGATATCCATGATCCATATCTCATTCGGGTCGCCGAACGACAGGCTCTCGCCCTCGCTCGCGTAGCCGTACTCCTTGACCAGCGAGGTCACACACTCTATCGCCTCACGCGCTGTCGAGCAGCGCTCCAGAGCGATGTATATCAGGCTGCCGTAGTCGATGCCCACGGTGTCCCACAGCTCTTCCCTGCCGCCCCAGGTCGTCTCGCCAACAGTGAGCTGGTGCTCGTTGGTGTTACCGACAACGGTGTAGGTGTGAGCCACCTCGGGGATTGAGCCGAGAGGCTTGCCGGTGTCCCACTCCACAACCTCGCGCACCGAGCCCTGAGGATGGTCGGCGGCGGCTGCGAAATGCAGGTATCCGTAGAACGAATAGGCGTCAGCGGCGTACGAGATCATCGTACTGCCGTCAGCGGACGCATCTTTGCCCACGAGGAAGTTCGTGCAGGCGTACACACCGCTCCACGCGGTGAGAAATGCAACAATAGTAAGGATTTTTTTCATATCGTTGGTTGGTTAAATTTGCGAACTTGTACGAAGATCATCACCGCGGCAACGAGCGCGGACAGCGTGTCACTCGTCGGGATACTCCACCACACACCCATGATCGGCTCGGGCTCGAACAGCAGCGGCATCAGCAGTGCCAGCGGGATAAGAAACAGCACCTGCCGCGTCAGGCTCAGGAAGATCGACTTACCCGCCATACCGATGGACGTGAAGAAGTTTCCCGCCACCATCTGGAACCCGACGAGCAGCATCGACGAGGCGAGGATACGCATCGGCCGGATTGTCTGCGCTATCAGCTCGCTATCGTGCGTGAAGAGCATCACCATCCATCGCGGCACGAACTCGCCGAGCAGGAACACGCAGCCCGTCACTATCGTCGCGCAGATAGCCGTGAGCTCGAACGCGCGCAGCATCCTGTCGTACTGCCGTGCGCCGTAGTTATAGCCCACGATAGGCTGCATGCCTTGGTTCAGTCCCATCACGATCATCGCGAACACGAAGATGAACCGGTTAATAACACCATAGGAAGCGATAGCCATATCGCCGCCGTATGCCTTGAACTGGTTGTTCAGTATGATGATCACGAAGCAGTGCGCTATGTTCATCAGGAACGGCGACAGCCCGATGGACAGCGCGCGCTTGGTGATTGCCGCATCCAATCGCCAGATGCCTTTGTGGAAATGGACGATCTCCTTCGGGTTCATGAATATCGTCATCTGCCATACTACCGCCAGCGCCTGCGACAGGATAGTAGCGATAGCCGCTCCGCGTACGCCCATATCCAACCCGAAGATGAATATCGGGTCGAGCACGATGTTGATGAACACCGCCACCAGCGTCGCCACCATCGACGTGCGCGGATGACCCATCGAGCGGAGCATGCTGTTCAATCCGTAGTAGATATGCGTCAGGATGTTTCCGGCAAGGATGATCTCCATGTATTCGCGCGCGTAGCTGATCGTCGCCTCGCTGGCGCCGAAGGAGTACAGGATAGGGTCGAGCCACAGCAGACCTATGAGCATCACTAATGCGCCCAGGATTGTGTTCAACAGGATAACATTACCCAAGATACGTCCGGCGGTGTTGTAGTCTTTCTCGCCGAGCTTGATCGCCACCAGCGTACTCGCGCCCACGCCCACCAGCGTGCCGAATGCCGCGCAGATGTCCATGAACGGCTTGGCAACCGTCAACCCCGATAGCGCTAACATACCGCAACCGTGACCGATGAAGATCGAGTCCACCATGTTATACAGCGAACTGGCGGTCATCGCGATGATGCCCGGCAACGCATATTTGATCAGCAGGCTCCGGATGGACTCCGTGCCTAACTCATCGGCTTTCAGTGGGGCTCTGGTGCGGCGTGACATGACGATTGATCTGTTTCCGGCTACAAAGTTACGAAAAAAAATGCACATTTGCAACTTTTCCCAAAGAAAAATTGCAGTTTACTGCATTTTTAGTGGTAGCACTCCCGTTTGAGCTCGCTCAAGGACGGGAGCGCTGCCACTAAAAAGAAATAGCGTAGCTATATTTTTCTTTGGGAAACAACGCTTAAATGTACCGCATCGCCTTGATGTAATTTCGAGGTGGGGCGGCATAGCCGCGTCGGTGCCCTCGAAGGTACAAAAAAAATCCCACAAATGCAAATTTTCGTGAGGAAAAAATCGTATTTGTGATAACAAATAGAAATTTTACGAAGAGGAAAAAATCGTATTTGTGATAACAAATAGAAATTTCTTCTTCTCTAACCCAACGCGCCTTAACTCTCAATTCAGGTCTATAGGTCAAAAAGTAGGCTGCAATTTCTCTGATTGATTAGGTTGTTTACGCGGCTCCATAAGAGCCGCCGATAATAGCGTCTATGCCTGGCATATTTATATGCCATCCCCTTGCTTTCCGTTAAATTTTGCACTTTTTCGTGCTTATTTCATACTTTTTTTTATTTTCATTTGCATAAATCAAAATATTTTTGTAACTTTGCAAGTGTCTTTTCTTAACAAAGGATAATAGACAATGACATAAATAGGCGTTTACTGATGTATGACAAACGAAATAGTACTATATCAACCTGACAACACTATCCAATTGGAAGTTCGATTGCAGAACGAAACCGTATGGCTG
>CACZRD010000047.1 GCA_902783545.1 uncultured Bacteroidales bacterium | reverse complement strand
TCAGCCGGAAATGCTTTGTTCGCACGAGACATACCAGTTCAACGACTACTCCAAATACGAGACTGCCGTGGACGAGCCGACCCGTGCACACATCCGCGAGACCCGTTTCCCGCAGGACTTGCAGAAAGCGTACGAATTAGGCAAACGGTTAGTGGAGAAAGCGAAAGAGCAAGACAGAAACTAACGTTTACCTATCATGCCGAAGTTGCTACGGAAGAAAACACCTGGACGCAAGTGCCGATGTTGCTCATCGTCGTTGATCGTCAGTACGAGCGGGATAGTGTGGAATTGGCTAAACAATGCGAATATGTTCATTGACGAATACAGAGAATATTGCCTTTCTCTTGGCGCGGATGTAGAAGAGAAGACACCGTTTGTGAAATTCAAGAACGGAGAAGGTGTACTTGTTTTCTATGTCTGCGGACATATGTTTGCATTCTTCGATTGCAACGACTATCGTATCATTTCTCTCAAGTGCCAGCCGGAACGAATCGATGAAATAATCGTGCCCTCGCGGCTAAGAACTGAAGGCGCAATATGATTGTATCGGCAATCCGTACAACGAGTCGCCGAAGCATTGGATAGGAATAGATCCAAATGCAGCACCCGACGAGTTATTGCGCAGCTTGACATGCAATTCGTACGAGATTGTCAAAGCCAAATATAGTAAGAAGAACGGATATGAAAAAGTTTCGTGACATAGCCGGCTACATGCTCGGCGGAGTGCTATTCGTTGTGCTACTGCCAACGATCATGTGGTTAGCGTCGGGTATGCCGGCGCTAGTGCACATCGGGGCGTTACGAGCATCGGTTACGGGTGCGCTGATACTTGGCGGCTTGGCGCTGAGCGTGTGGACTATCGTGTATATGAAACGCCGCGGTAAAGGTAATCCCATGGACGCTTTCGACCACGAGATAGGTTCACGCACGCAACATCTGATGACCGACGGTCCGTACCGCCTCAACCGTAACCCGATGCTGACAGGCACATTTATCTACCTGTTTGGTTACATCGTGTGGCTGTGGACGTGGCAAGCGCTGCTTGTGTGGATCATCTTCGTGGCAATCATGATTGTTCAGGTGCTGAGCGAAGAGAAACGTCTGCGCCGTGACTTCGGAGAAGAATACGAAGCGTATTGCCGTCGTACAGGCAGATTTACTCCTTGAGTTACCCTTGTTTGCTTACTAAAGAATACATTTTTCATCAAAAAGTGCATCATTTGGGCAAAAAATAGATATATCGTTTGCGATATTAAATTATTTTTTGTACTTTTGCATCGTGAACGATATAAATAGCCAAATGCCCCAATAAATGGTAGATGGTAAATGACCAAATGGTAAATGAATTCATGGATAACGAGCAACTGAAATTAGAGAACCAACTTTGCTTCCGTTTATATACGGCAGCACGCTTGGTGACAGGTGCATACCAACCATATTTCGCTCAGATGGGTATAACCTATCCGCAGTATTTAGTGTTGTTAGTATTGTGGGGACAAGACAAACAGCCGGTGTGCGAGATAGCAAACCGGCTGCTATTAGATACGAACACCGTGACTCCCCTACTCCAGCGGATGGAGAAAGCCGGACTCATCACACGTACACGCGGCAAAGAAGATACACGCACGCGCATCGTTGCGCTGACGGATCAAGGCAAAGCTATGTACGAGCAGGCACAACGCATCCCGGATTGTCTCAAACGCGATATAGCACTCAAGACGGGCGAGGAAGAGGAACTCATTCAGATGATCCCTACACTCGACAAACTCATCGAAGGACTGAAAAGAAAACAATAATATAAACCCTCAAAAATTTTACCATTATGAACAAGCAAGAAGCTTTAAAAGCATTCGCCTATATGGGCGCAGTATGGTTTGGTAACAGTAAGCAACATTTCGCTTTCTCGGCGTACGACCGTCTGAACGGCTGGAACAAACTCGCTGACAAGTGGAAAGCCGAAGCAGAAGAGGAGTGGGACGAGGCAGAAGAAGTGCTCAACCGTCTGGTTGAACTCGGCTGCAAACCCGCTGACCTGCAGGAGGCTATGAAAACCATCGAGTTCCCGTTCTATGACGATCCGAAGCAGCAGATAGAGTCAGATTACCAACCTACCGCTGTAGAAGAGATGAGCAAACTCGCACAGGCTTTCGCTGACGATTACCCAACGCAGAAACTCATCCAGAAATGGATCGACGGCGAGAAAGAACACATGGAATGGGAGGCACAGTACCTCAAACTCATCGACAAGATCGGTTACGAGAACTTCCTTATCGCTATGATGTAATATGCGCATCATTCGCACACTACGGTGTACGCTTTGGATAGCGTGCACCGCACTACTACTAACCTCATGTACAACTCAAACAAACGAAACTATGGCAACCATCTATGATTTTACGCCCCTCAGCAACAAGGGCAAAGAGGTGAACCTCGCAGATTACAAAGGACAAGTAATTCTCATCGTCAATACCGCCAGCAAGTGCGGTTTCACTCCGCAGTACGACGGTCTGGAAGCACTGTACAAGAAATACAAAGACCAAGGCTTCGTTATCCTCGGTTTCCCGTGTGACCAGTTCGCCAACCAAGAACCGGGCAGCGATGAGCAGATCGAAGAGTTCTGCCGCCTGAACCACGGTGTGACGTTCCCGCTGATGGCTAAATCCGACGTCAACGGCGCCAACGCCAATCCCGTCTTCGAATACCTCAAGGAGCAAGCCCCGACAGAGGAATACAAAGGCCTCAAAGCCAAAGCCGCACATGCTATGCTCAAGCGCATCAGCAAGAGCGTAGAGAAAGAGAGCGATATCCTTTGGAACTTCACCAAGTTCCTCGTTTCCAAGGACGGCAAGACCGTTCAACGCTTTGCGCCGGTAGCCGAACCGAAGGATTTCGAGGCAAACATCGTAGCCGAATTAGATAAATGATTAAATGACACGATAAATGACCCATACAGCGAAGCAGATCGTTCGACCGAAGGGAGATTAGAAATGGTAAATGATTAAATAGTAAATGAATTTATGAAAGAGCAAGTATTGAAAGCGATGCGTGACTTCGGTCAGCCCGTCAACGCTGGCAAGATTGCGGAGATCACAGGTATCGACCGCAAGGAAGTGGACAAAGCGTTTGCAGAACTGAAGAAGGAAGGTGCGATCATCTCACCCGTTCGCTGCAAATGGGCTCCGGCTAACTAAATGGTAAATAGTAAATGACCAAATGGTAAATCTCATTGGTCTACTCATCCCTCTGTTGGGCACAATGCTCGGGGCATCGTTCGTGTTCTTTATGAAACGCGACATGCCCGAGCGCCTGCAGAAAGCATTGCTCGGCTTTGCGTCGGGTGTGATGGTCGCGGCATCTGTCTGGTCGCTGCTTATCCCGGCTATCGATATGTCTCACGGCGAAGGTGCGATGCAAGTCGCGCCGGCGGCTGTGGGCTTTTTGTTAGGCATGGGCTTCCTGTTGCTCATTGACGAACTGACGCCGCACTTGCATGTGGGTAGCGACCATCCCGAAGGTCTCAAAGCCCGTCTCTCACGCACAGCGATGCTCGCGCTGGCGGTCACCATCCACAACCTGCCGGAAGGCATGGCTGTCGGTGTGGTCTTTGCCGGTACACAAGACGGACAAGCGGACATCTCGCTCATGGGCGCACTGGCGATGTCTATCGGTATCGCCATCCAGAACATCCCCGAAGGCGCCATCATCTCCATGCCCATGCGTGCGGCAGGTAACAGCCGTTGGCGCTCCTTCCTCATCGGCTCACTGAGCGGTGTCGCCGAACCCGTCGGCGGTCTGCTGATCATTCTGCTGGCATCTCTTTTCCTGCCTGCCATGCCGTATCTGCTGGCTTTTGCTGCCGGTGCGATGATCTACGTGGTCGTCGAAGAACTCATCCCCGAAGCCTCTAACGGCACACACTCCAACCTCTCCACCATCGGTTTCGCGCTGGGTTTTGTGCTGATGATGGTTCTTGACGTAGTCATGGGATAAAAAACGAATAAGTATGAGAATGAATACTCTGCTAATCATATCGGGCATCATCTTGCTGCTTATCGGAGCGGGGCTGGCTGTACTCTCGCATCCCGCATTCGGGTTGTGGCGGCATGTGTCGAAAGAGCGGATACAAGTGTCGCCGAACTACAGAGACGGGATGTTCCAAAACCAAGAACCGACGCCGCAGTTTACAGGCGATACGGCAAGTACAACCGGTACATTGTGGCGTTTCCTGACGCAAAAAGACACGCTGCGCGTGCCGCAACAGCCGATACCTGCGGTAAAAACCGACCTCAATGGCCTGCCTACCGATAGCGATTGGCTTGTGTGGTTCGGACACTCGTCGTATCTGTTCTGCCTAAACGGCAAACGCTATTTGGTCGATCCGTTGCTGAAGCCGGAATGGCCGTCATCGGTGATGCTGAAAGCGTTTCCGGGCACGGACATATATCGCCCTGACGATTTGCCGGACATTGACGTGCTCATTATCACCCACGAACATTGGGATCATATGGATTACGCAACCTTACGCGACATCTGCGGCCGCGTAAAACAGGTCGTTTGTCCGCTCGGCATCGCTGATTACCTGCGCTATTGGGGATATAAGGACGAGCAAATCACGGAAATGGATTGGTACGAGATTCTAACAGCCGAAGGCGCTCTAACAGCGAAGCGGTCTAACAGTGATAACGGTCTAACGGTAACTTGCTTACCGTCTAGGCATTTTAGCAATCGCCTGCTCGGCAAGCCGAATCAGACGCTGTGGGCATCTTTTATGGTGGAAGCCGGTGGTCGCAAGGTGTATATCGGCGGTGACGGAGGTTATGACAAGCGTTTTGCTGAGATACACGAGCGTTTCGGAGCAGTTGATTTGGCGCTCTTGGAAAACGGACAGTACAATGCCGGTTGGAAATATATCCACACGACGCCCGAAGACCTTGAAAAAGTCATCTTGGATCTCCAAGCCAAGCAAGTCTTCACCGTCCACCATGACAAGTTCGCCCTATCCGTTCATCCTTGGGCAGAACCATCCACCGTGGCACACGAGATTGCAGCTAAACATAATATCCGTTTATTAGACGCCCCTATTGGCGTCGTAGTGAGATTCTGAAAATCATGAAAAATCTAATCATCTTTGCATTGACGGCGACGATGCTCGCTGCGTGCAGTAATCAACCAAAAGTTATGGAAAACGAAGCTATTCAAAACATCATGACGCGCGTATCCGTGCGTGAGTTCACCGGCGAGAAGATCAGCGAAACGCAGTTGGAGACGCTGCTGCGTGCCGCGATGGCAGCACCCTCTGCCATCAACAAACAACCATGGGCATTTATCGTGGTGACGGACGAAGCGAAGATTGCGGCTTTGGGCGAAGCGCTTCCTTACAGCCGTTGCAGCAACAAGCCGGCGGTAGCTATCATCCCGTGCGGCGACTTGAGTAAAGCGATTGAAGGCGAAATGGCGAACTTCTGGATCAACGATGTTTCGGCAGCGACAGAGAACCTATTATTAGCAGCTCACGCGATGGGATTAGGTGCTGTATGGACGGGATTGCATCCTGATATGAACCGTGCGAAGATGGTTCAAGAGATGTTGGGGTTGCCCGAACATATCATTCCGCTGTGCGTAGTGCCCGTTGGCGTACCTGCTGAACAACCGGAAGTGAAAGACAAATACAAACCGGAGAATATCCACTATAACAAATGGTAATTTTACGATGAAACGAATCTTATTGGCACTCCTATGTGCTGCATGTATGACATCTATGAATGCAAAGACATTAGTAGCGTATTTCTCCGCTACAGGTACAACGAAAGCCGCAGCAGAGCGGCTCGCCAAACAACATGATGCCCTATTATGGGAGGTCGAGCCCGCGCAGCCTTACACGGCAGCCGATCTGGATTGGCGCAATGACAAGTCGCGCTCATCGCTTGAGATGAAGGATCCCGAAGAGCGACCGATGATCAAACAATGCACGGACGTCACACCGTACGACACGATCTATGTCGGTTTCCCGATCTGGTGGGGCATCTGTCCGCGCATCATCAACTCATGGCTGGACAACAACCTGCCGCAGTTGGAAGGCAAGACGCTTATTCCCTTCGCCACCAGCGGTAGCAGCGGTATCGAGGAAGCGGAAGGCTATCTCAAGAATACCTACCCGATGCTGAATTGGCAGAAGGGCTTATTGCTAAACAAGTGATAATAAGATAACAAAATGAAACATGCAACGAATATGTGATTTCATAGCCAAATGGATGGGGGTGATGGTGCTGATGGTAGCAGCAATCAGTCTCATTGTGCCTGCGTCACTCGCGTGGATCGGCACGTGGGTGATCAATCCGATGCTGGGCATCATCATGTTCGGCATGGGATTGACACTTTCGCCGCAGGACTTCAAGATTGTGCTGAGTCGTCCGAAAGACATCCTGATCGGTTGCCTCACGCAGTTCACCGTCATGCCGCTACTGGCATGGGGACTGACTTGGGCATTCTCGCTTCCGCAAGAATTGGCGATAGGTGTCATCCTGGTCGGTTGCTGCCCGGGCGGGACGGCATCGAATGTGATCACCTATCTGGCCAAAGGCGACTTGGCTCTATCGGTAGGTATGACCGCCGCATCGACCCTGCTTGCACCATTGCTGACACCGCTGCTTGTCTGGCTATTGGCGGGAACAATGGTCGATGTGCATACAACAGGTATGCTGATGAGCATCGTCTATATCGTTATCCTACCCATCGTCTGCGGACTGCTCTGCCAACGCTTCATTCCGAAGCTGACGCAGCGCGTCACGCCTTACCTGCCTGCATTCTCGTCCGTCGCGGTAGCACTGACCGTAGGGATCGTTGTGGCGCACAATGCCGATCGGCTGATGACCGCAGGTCTGATTGTCGTGCTCGTTGTGATGCTTCACAATCTGCTCGGACTGGGCGTCGGGTATCTGGTAGGTCGTTTGTTGCGTTTGCAACGACCAAAGAGCGTGGCACTCAGTATAGAAGTCGGCATGCAGAACTCTGGCTTGGCAACCTCGCTGGCTGTGATGCATTTTGCGGCCTTCCCGCTGGCTACGATCCCCGGTGCAGTGTTCAGCGTATGGCATAACATCAGCGGCGCGATTGTCGCACGCATCTACTCTCGAAAATCATTACGCCAAAATTGAAGCTAAAAAGAAGAACTATGAAAAAACTAATCATCTTTGCACTGGCGGCAATCACACTGACCGCTTGTAATCAGAAAACCGAAACCGCACGCGAACCATGGGCCAAAGGTGCTGACCTGAGTTGGCTGAGCGAGATGGAGCACGACGGAGTGAAGTTCTATCAGCCGGCAGCAATCTGCAATCAGCCGTCAGACTGCATCGAGCTGCTGCGTGATATGGGCATGAATGCCGTGCGACTCCGTGTATGGGTGAACCATAGTACGGGATGGAGCAACAAGGAAGATATGCTCCATCTCGCCCAACGCGCCGCCCAAACCGGACTGCGGATCATGATAGATATCCATTACTCGGATTTCTTTGCCGACCCCAACCATCAGACTATCCCTGCTGCGTGGCAGGACTACGACTACGAGACGATGTGTAAGGCGGTACGGGAACACACGCTCGACGTACTGGGTGCACTCAAGCAGTCAGGGATAACGCCCGAATGGGTACAGATAGGCAACGAGACTCCGAACGGGATGCTGTGGCCGATGGGTAAAGTGAGCTGTCAGCAGTCGGCAATCAGTGATCAGCAGACAGAAGGCTGGAATCGCTATGCAGGCTTCACGCGTACGGGTTACGATGCAGCCAAAGAGGTGTTTCCTGAGATCACGGTTATCGTGCATGTGGACAATGCCTACGAGCGGCGTGACTGGTTCTGGGAGTCGATGCAGGCTCACGGCGGCAAATGGGACATGATAGGTCTCAGCCATTACCCGATGATGAGTGCATGGAACGGAGGCAAGAGTTGGCAAGAGATGAACGAACTGGCAGAAGCGAACATCCGGCGGTTGATAGCCGACTGGCATTGTCCGGTGATGATAGCCGAAGTGGGCATGTTCGCCAACAATCCGGAGTCCGAGATCGTCATGGCAGACTTCATCCATCGCATCACCGCTATCGACTCCTGTGCCGGGATATTCTACTGGGAACCCGAAGTATATGGCGGCTGGCGACCGGCAGAATACATCCCGCTCGGTTGGGGCAGCTATGATATGGGAGCCTTCACGCCGGACGGGCAGCCATCAAGAGTGATGGAGATCTTACTGCAAAGCGAGAAAGACTACTAACAGAAAAGAATTGAGGCTCGATGTGAGCCTCAATTCTTTTTATTACAACTTGTGATTTGCGGATTGCTTACCAAGCGAACTTGCCTCCGCGCGTTGCGCGCTTCGACTCCGAGTTGTAGAACACGTAAATGAACGGTTGTCCTGTAGCGGCTTGATAGATTACGCCGTCCGCACTCGCGTACGCCTTGAGTAACTTCTGGTTACCACTGTTATCCACCTCAACCTCTACATCCGCAGGATCAGCAACCGGCACTTCCGACAGTTGGATGAGATGTCCGTTCATATCATAGATACCGAGTTTCACGCCCACGCTGATGGTAACAGCCTTGAACTGTCCGTTTCCGATCGGGAAGAACAGGCAATCGTTGTCATCGACGTCACTGGTGGCAACCCAGTTAGCATACGTGAATTGGATGGTATAAGTCAACTCTTTTCCGTTCTGAGCTGTGGTATAGAGATCAACAGACTTGCCGTTCTCAATATCCGTTTCCATTCCCGCCTCCCATATTGCCGTCGGGTCAATGGTCTCGGCGGAGATCTCCGGCAGAGTAGCACCTTGTGCGAGAACAACGGTGTAGTTCATCACATCCTTGTCGAAGTCTTTGAGCTCGTTTCCATCCAGCCATATCATCTTCAGGCGTGCCTCTGACGAGAGCAAGATCGTCTGATTGATAACATATACACCTATCGTTCCGTCCGGTGCCTTAACGTATACCTGAAGTACCGCATCTGTCTTCGATACTGTGACGGTAGCATCCGTCTCTTCGGGTACGGCAACGATGTCCAATTCTGTGCAAAGCGAAGCGGAATCGGTACCGACCGGATAGACAATCGTATAGTCGAACGAATCACGGCGGAAGCCTTCGATGGTCGTACCACGGACTTTCAGGTCGTACAAATACCAGTTGGATGAGAGCAAGTGGATGAACGTGAGTTCGTATTCCTCTGTTGTCTCTCCGTCACCGGCGGTAACAGTGATAGTCAGTTTGGTATCGCCTACCCATGTGGTATCCACCTGTTGCTGTTCGTCAGCAACCGTCCATGTGACAACCGGCATCGGTGCGCCGTACAATACGGTATCTTCATACGCATATACTTCGGGATCAAAGCCACGCTGCTTGACACCATCCAGTTCGATGGACAGCAGTTTAGCATTCGTCGAAGGCAGATGTACGAACTCAAGAGTATAGGTGTTTTGCGTCACACCGTCCTCGGCAGTAACAACTATCGTATTGCCTGTAACCTCAACCGTAGCGGCAGGATCATCAGCCTGAGCCGTGATGACAGGTATCTCAGCGCCATAGGGTATATTAACGGTGTATTTGAACTCGTCAGCGTAGAAGTTCGCCATCGGTTCGCCGTCCAGCAGGATAGCTGCCAGCGCGGCATTGGTAGATTTGGCGATGGTGAACACCAGCGTATAGGTTGTTGTGTGCTCGCCATCCTCGGCTGTCACGGTAACCGTAGCCGTCCATTCGCCGGTAGCAACGGCTGCTGTACTATTCCTGTCGGTTAGGTCATATGTGATAGCCGGCATCTCTGTCGTGCCGTACGGCAACTCGATGTCGTATGTCACCTGTCCGGCGCTGAAGCCTTCAACAGCCGTATTGTTAATATACAGGTTATCGAGCGTCGACACCTCCGACGGGAGTATGGTTATCTGAACGGTATATGTGTGCTGCGTCTTCTCGTCCTCGGATGTGACGGTATAGGCTACCGTTGTGGTGGCTGCCACAGTCATAGCCGTTGCCTCGACATAAGCTCCCTCGCAGGCTACGGAAGCGAGTTGCGGAATCGCCGAGCCGGCAGGCAGCTCGATGGTGTAGTCGTACTTCGTGGACTGGAAGCCGTCAATCAACACTCCGTCCGCCGTGATGGCTGTCAGGTAAGCATCGGTGCCCAGCGGGTGCAGATGTACCAGAACGGAGTATGTAGCATGCGTCTTACCGTCCGGTGCTGTCACATAGACGAAGATCGCTGCGTTTTCGGAATCAATCGGCACGACTTTATATCGTGCTTCGGCAGTGGTGTCCTGCGCGAAGGCATCAACAGCATCGATGGACGGCATAGCCATCTCGTAGTTGAAGGTCTGCTCGTAGAAGCCGGGCACAGCCAGACCGCTGATCTTGAGTGAATCGAGCAGGGCGTTCGCCGACGCATTACGATTGATGACATACGTTGTATCGTCACTCGTACCATAGACGGTGATGAAGTGGCAGGTATCATTCGTAACCATCACCACGCTATCCAGCGGGAACTCACGGTCGTAGTTCACAATCGGTTGCTCCACGAGGTTCAACAGGCGGGCCGTCGAGACACCGGTGATCATCTCCTCGGCAGGAACTTCCGTCACCTCGCCTGCGCCACTGCCGCCGGCATTAAACGCTGCGTAGTACACCTGTTTCGCACCCGACTCGGCTGTGACGGTGATGACAAACGCTGTATCGTTCTCCGAAACGTCGATGGTCTGATACGGCGAACCCTTGACCACTGTCAGGTCACGACCGTCAAGTGTGTAGGTGCAGTTCGTCTTGGTGGACTTCGGGCGGGTTACGGTCAGCGTGTATGCCGTGGTGGAGAGGTTCTCTGCATAGTTCGTGATCGTGGCCGTGCGTACGCCGTCCACCTCATCCTGCCATGCTACAACCGGCATCTGGTCGGCTACTGCATGGTTGAACACGAGCGCAGGTGTGCCGGCAAAGTCGGCATCCACTGTGGCGGTAAATGCATTGCCGTCCTTTGTAGCACCTGCACCGTTGACGGTCAATCCGTTCAGCACAGAACTGTAAGTGAGACGCAAGTTATCCACGTACATCTTGGATGTCCAGCGTTTTTTGCTTTGTGCGCCATCCGAACTAACAAAATAGTCGGACAGGTTATCGGACTGTGCCGAACTGATTAGGATGTTCAGTGTGGTCGGCACAAAATCCGGATCATAGTTGATTGCCTTCGAATAGGTGTACCATTTATTTTTGGTCAAGGTGCTGAAATTCTCCGACAGGTTAATCTGCTGCAATCCGTTGGCATTGTATATAAAACGCCAGCCGGTCACTCTATTGTTTGCCTGCACATTATAGTCAATCGCCACATTATCCGGCGTATTGCGGAACGGTATTGGATTCCCGAAAGCCAATGTTGAATGAACCTCATAGAACCATAATAGCCATTTACCGACAGATACGGTAGGTTCTGCGAGCGAGAGAAAGCCCGGCATAGACTCCGCCGAGGTCAGCAGGTAAGTTGTCGCCAACTCAGCCGCTTTGGAGCCATGCGTCTTGTTGGTCACGGGCTGCGTTGCATTCTCCGGGTAATACGTACCAGCATCTCCAGTCGTGACGGCATTGATCGGAGCATACCAGCCATTGGGCACTTTACCCGTCGAACTGGTATTATCATTCTTGCAGTCCTTCCAATTCTCGAAATCCACGTCAAACGTGATGTCATTCGGATAAAAGAATGTAACCTGATAGATATGCTTGTACTGCTCGTCTTCACCAGCCGTTACAGTCAGTTTGACCCATTTAGCGTTACTCTCTTCCTCGACATCTATTTCCATACCTTCGATGGTTTGCGCCGTATAGGTCACCGTTGGAGTTGCGCCCGTGGTGGAGAGTACGTAGTTATATATCCCCGATTGGAATTGCGACATACTCGTCCCGTCAATCTGGATATCCAACAATTGCGCCGGATCAAACGGGTTCACATTCGGAGTGATGGTATATACCATATCCGCCTCCTCAAGATTGAGTGACTTAACGGTAATGATGGTCGGCGTGCTCACGCCACCGTTGATAACCTTCACCTCCTGCTCGGGATAATTCTTGGTGATAGACACAATCTTCAACTCCGTAGTGCCGTATGGCAGTGCTGGTGTGAAGTCCGGTCCTTGTTCCATATCCAGAGCGCCTACGCCATCCAGCACGATTGACAACAGTTCATTGGCTTTATCCGGCGGGGTAATCAGGTATGAGAACGAATAAGTTGCCTTCGTACCATCTTCAGCCGTTACCTCGATAGTGGACGATTTGCCAATGGGTGCTTCGGTGATCTTGAGTGACTGCTCACCTTCAGCGCGCTCGACAGTCAGTGCCGGCGATTGCGTAGTACCGTAAGGCAGGTAGATACCGGTGTACGTCAGCTTATCAGGATCGAACGTAAAGTCCACACCGTCAATCTCGACAGACGCCAGCTTCGTGTTGCTCGACTTAGGTACACGGAAGTTAATCTTGTATGTTTTGGTAGTCGTCTTGTCAGCCGCCAGCACCTTGATGAGCGTAGGCCGATTGACTGCACCGTGCTCAATGGTGATAGTCTGACCAATACCACCCGCTACAGCCATGACAGCCGGCACCTGATAGGTGCGCCAAGGCAGGTCGTAGTTGTAGGACTCAATTGTCGGATTGAAGTTATCATATTGCACGCCGCCGATATAGAGTGCCGCCAGTCGGGCATTATCGGATGCGGGGAACGCTTCCGCTGGGAAATCCGGCAGGACGGCAGCGTTCGGCGAGGTGAGCTGAACGGTGTAGGTATTGGCTGCACCTTCCTCCGGTGTAACGACGATACGTACGGTACCGTACGATGCCGGCGAAACGATGGTTACCGACTGCCCCGGGTTAGCCAGTACTGTCACCTTAGGCATCGTGGCTTCGCTCCATACGAGGGAGTAATCCAGGGTCTCGGGCTCGAAGTTCTCCAAGGGGTTGCCGTTCAGATAGATCATCTGAAGCAGAGCATTGGCAGACTTCTGCACCTCGAATGTTATTACATAGACGCGCGTCGAGCCGTCACCGGCCGTAACCGTCAGACGAACCGTCATCTGCGACGGATTGACAGACTGGGCTACCGTCTGATACGCATCACCCGTAGTGTACGTAACCGTCGGCAGTGTTGTCGTACCGGCAGGCAGTGCTACCGTATATGCCAAGGTCTCAGGGGCGAACTCCTCCAGCGGCGTGCCGTCAATGGCGATACCCGCCAGAGCGTTATTGGTGGATTTCTCCGTTTGGAACGTAAGACGATAGGTCGTCGTTGCTCCACTGGCAGCCGTCACCTCGATACGCGTTACGCCATCTACTCCACCCTCGGTCATTTGAACGGTCTGATAGGAGTCGCCCCTCGTCCATGTGATTGCCGGCAGAGTGGTTGTACCCAACGGCAGGGTGATGGTATAAGCCGTCTTCTCCGGCTCAAAGCCCTCGAGCAGCACACCGTCAAGCATGATTGCACTCAGATACGAGTACGACGATTTCTCCTTCTTGTACGTCAGTTTATACGTCTTGGTTGCTGAACTATTATTCGGGATCGTCACCTTGATCTGTGCACCGCCCTCAAGCGTGTTCGACAGCAGCTCTATTTTCTGTGCTCCGGCAGGATATGCCGATTCCCATGTGACGGTCGGCGCAGATGTTGTTTCCTCAGGCAGCGAGACGGTGTAGTTGCTCTTAGATGGCTGGAAACCGGGGAGAGGATCACCGTTGATGAAGATGTTCTTGAGCGTGGCATCCGAGAGAGCGGCAACCGAGAACGACAGGTCGTACGTCAATTGCGTCGTGCCGTCCTGCGCTGTAACAACGATCTTCGCTTTTCCGTTCACCGATGTCGGCTGCGTGATCTCCACATCAGCAGTTGCGTCCTGCGGCGTAGCCTCCACAACCGGTGCAGCTGTCGTGCCGTAAGGCAGTTCTACATTATAGTTCTGCAGGTAGGTATTGAATCCGCTGACGGTCTCACCATTAACGCGGATGTCAGCCAGACGGGCATTGTTGCTGACGGATGACACGAACTTAATCTTGTATGTCGTAGTGGACTTGCCGTCAGCGGACTTAACAGTGATAGTCGTTAGCTCGCCATCCACCGTGCCTTTCTTGATAACACACTCCGTTGAGGTCAACCGGCGACCGGGAACCTTGGCTGTTGTACCATTCATATTGGTCAACGTACCGGCACCGCGCACGGCAAAAATGTCAGGTATAACGGTAGCGCCTTCACCCAAGGAGCATGTCTGTACCTCCGTGCTATTAGGCTTGAAGCCTTTCCATTCCTTGTTGCCGATATACAACTTCTGTATCTCCGAGGAGTAAATCAGTTCGATATCATCAGCGATAATAGCATTGCCCTCATTGATATTACCGCTTGAACGAAAATTAGGGTAACCCGATGCAGAGATGATGACGTTGCACTTGTCCGGCACCTCATCGCTGAAATAATAGATCGGCACAGTTATATGCGTCCAGTTGGAATAACCTTTCTTTTCAAAGAAGAAACCTTCTGCTATCTGAGTTGCCAGAGTTGTTGTTCCGCACTTGTTTTTATCCATTGTTTGACGAATGTCAGACTCTTCGTCCTCATGGACTTGATCGGTTTCCGTACAGTCATCGACCTTGTTACCCTTGTAACTTTTTCCTTTGGATGTACCTTTCCATGAATAGAAAAGAATACTATAATTCTCATCTACTGTTTTATTTCCTGTACGCTTAATCCATACGGATATCGCGTCCGGGCGATGGGCAAAACTGATACCGCCATCTGTACCACCGGTAGCTTTGTGGATTTCTGTTACACTTGACAAATATTGCCACGGTTTTCCTAAACTAAAGTATCCGGGAGAAACCTGTCCTATACCCATCGCACTGCAATTGGTGTTAGTCACACAAATAGCGCTTCCGCTTCGCCCAGTCACGCGGGTAGTGAAATTGAAACTAATGCCGGATTGTGATACGTTCGAGCCGTGCCATGAAGCAGGTTGCTCCTTGCCGTCGAACTTTGCACCCGACCAGTCTTCAAAACCCGGGTCGGGCAACTGTTGTGCATACACTAACAGCGTACTCATCACGAGTACGGCTGCCATCATAAACTTAGTAAAAAACTGTTTCATTTGTATTGTTTTGTTGATATATGTGCGTAGTTATTCAATTTACGCTGCAAAGGTACAACAATTTTTTGATATTTGCAATAGCGCGTATTGTGAAAAGTAGTACGATTTTTAAGACAAGGACACCGAAACGTGCTGTTTCGGTGTCCCACAGTGTACTATTTTTAAGATTGACCTTAAAAATCGGCTATTGTAGTGCAATCTTGAGTTTGCAGGCGGAGGGAGTGGTGTCTTCTCTCCGCTGCAAGCTTAGAAGACTATGAACTTGACGTTCGCGGTACGCGGTCCTCGGTCATCAGCATCACCGGTGATGAGCGTAGCGATGTACAAGCCTGCCGAGAGTTCGACATCCACGCTGCGTTCGCCTTCGGCGAGCGTGAACTCCTTGACGGTCAGACCTTGCTCCTTGGTGATGGTGATACGCGAGCCGGCGAGTTTCTCCAGCAAGATACCCATAGCCTTGATGGTGACAGGCTGTCCGACAGGAGCCGGCGTCGGGTAAGCGATGAGTTCAAGCGAATCGGTACGCAGGTCGAAGCATGCCTCGCAGGTGAAGATCCATGAGCTGTCAGCCAACTGAACGCGTGCACGGTAGCAAGCGTTGAGATCCTCGCCGTCGGAGTAGTATTGCTTGGTTGCGCCCGGTATGAGCTCGTCATCCTTGTACCACTGGTAACCAATGAACTTGCTTTCGTAGTTGTTGATTGCCACCACATCCGTCCACATCGAGACGATAGCGTCCTTGTAGTTAACACGGATGCAGAAGTCATAAACCTCGCTGCTGGAGAAGTCATCGAACAACTGCAGATGTGCGCAATATACGCCAGGCTCGCAGTTCTCAGGAACGACTACGGTGAACAGGCTGTCCATACCGTGGTTCTCCAGATCTGTGGTATCCAGCACGGACATGAAGTCACGTGTGTAGTCCGGAACGCGCGGTGCTACGGTATCGAAGATCAGGATGTACTTCGTTGGATGACCCTTCAACAGGTTGTAGATCAGATCCACCGTATCACCCGGGCAGTAGCCGAAGGTGTCGATACGTACAGGCTCCTGCGGATCGAGGATGATACTGTCGGTCATTACCAGGTGCAAGGTAGTGATACTGTCGCAACCGGTGATGAAGGACGGTACGGTATCCAGATAGTCGCCACTCTCCCAGATCGTGTCGTTCTCCGTCGGCCACAGGTAGAATGGCGGCGGTACGGTATCCTCAATCTCGACACGGATGGTCGGATCAATGGTGATATGCATCTGGGTTATACTGTCGCAGCCTGTGCGTGTCGATACGAGAGTATCGTAGTACGTCTTGGTCTCGAAGTAAACCTTATCGTTCCATACGAATGAGTCGCAAGCCTGTGTATCGCGTGCTATGACGAAGTCGTGACGCTTCAATCGCAGATCCATCGTGACGGTCGAGTCACAGCCTATAGCCGATTCGAATACACGGGTGTAGATACCATCGTCGTAGATGATCGTATCCTTGCCCTCACGGTCCGGACCCCAGACGATGGAGTCGCAGTGGGTTGTGTCGATGTAGTTGATATCCTTGCTGCCATAGACGATGAGGTTCAGCGTTACCAGACTGTCGCAGCCTGCCGCGGTCTGCAGTACCTGCGGCCAGAAGCCGGTCTCGGTGTAGGTGACGTTGTTCCAAACGGTGTCGTCGCAAGCCGTGCCGCTCACTGTCGTGTCTTTAGTCGGACTGAGAGTGAGGTGGATGGTCAGCGTCGAGTCGCAGCCCGTGGTGGTAGTCAGCCAATCCTGAACGTAGGTACCCGATTCGGTGTACGTCTGTCCGTTGATGGTGTATGCCTCGCACGAGTTGATATCAATCTCGCCCTCGCCTTCGTGACCGATAACTACGCGCACAATCGTTGTACTGTCGCAGCCGTTAGCCGCAGCACCGGTCTGTACGTAGCGGTACGTTCCGGACTCGGTGAAGGTCTCGTCGGTTGCCTCCCAGTATAGGCTCTCGCATGCCGTGGTATCAATCGTGAGATAAGCCTGCGGCAGTATCTCCAAACGCAACAGCGATACGTGTTCGCAACCGTCATCGGCACGCTCGTGGTAGTCGTAAGTACCGGTGGTGCTGTAGGTCAGACCTGTCTTGTCCCAGGTGTACGAACCGCAAACGCTCTCATAAGCGATCGGCAGCGTGTCGATGCACAGCGGCTCGTCGCACCACTGCAAGTGGAAGCGTACGATACTATCGCAGCCGGACAATGCCGATTCGAGCGTGTCGCAGTAGATACCCGTATGGCTTACCTGCTCGTTCCACGGCAAGGTGTATGTTCCGGAGTACGTCGGATCAGCCGGATCGCAGACCTTGACGGTGTCATACAGGTCGGTGAAGACAGGCTGATGGATGATGATCGTCATCGTAACGATACTGTCGCCACCCGTAGATGCCGGGAACACGTGCGAGTGGATCGTACTCTCAGTGAAGATGCTGTCCGCCCAAGCGTAACGTGTACATGCCTCAGCCTCGTCCTCGGCGTTCTGCGTCTTGATGATCGTCAGCTGCATGGTGACCGTACTGTCGCAGCCTTGCGTTGAGCTGTACAGACGCGAGTAGTCGCCGGACTCGGTGTACGTCCTGCCGTCCCAGACATAGACGTCACGAGCCTCGACGGCGAACGTCGTATTGAAGCTCTCGCAGAGTGTAAGTGTGAGCGTTACCACGCTGTCGCAACCCGATGCACGCTGCAGCACCTCGGTGTACTCGCCGCTCTCGTCAATCGTGCGGTCGCCGTTAGGCAGATGCCAGATATACGGCCCACAGAGTTTGTCGGTGACGTAAACGGTGGTGTCGTGGTTGATGGTCAGCGTGAGTTTGACGATTGAGTCACGTCCGTCTATCGTCGGGAAGTTACGTACGTAAACGCCCGAGGTGTAGAACGTCTCACGATCCCATGTGTATGCATCACAAGCCGTAGCGCTGATTTCGTTGGAGATTGGCAGCGGCTCTTCGATCGTCAGGTGCAGAGTAGCTATACTGTCGCAGCTGCCGTCGTCCATCGTGAAGCGGTGCTCGTAGTCGCCGGACTCGTAGTAGGTCTCGCCCCACCATGAGTATGACGATGTCGGTTCAACAACAGTCTCCGAACCGGTCTTATGATCGTCCATCGTGAGGATGAGACTTGCCACGCTGTCGCAGCCTGTGAGCAGCGAGGTGATCGTATCGGTATAGAAGCCCGTGGTGTTCAACAGACGTCCGTGCCACAGATACTCGTCACAAGCTATGACGTTCTCCGACGTGCCGGTGACTGGCATCGACAGGTGCATCGTGACAATACTGTCGCAGCCATGAACGGACTGATACGACCACTCATAGTTGCCTGCAGCGTTGTACGTGCGGTTATCCCATACGTATTCAGCCTTACCGTAGTTGTCCACATAGTGTCCGCAAGCATCGAAACCGACGTTGTACGGACGGTGGATACTGAGCACGAGCGTTACCACGCTGTCGCAGCCGTTAGCGCCGGTAAGTACCTGCGTGTAGCTGCCGGACTTGGTGAAGGTCTCACTCTCGCCCTCGGCGTACTCCCATGTGTAGCTGTCACAAGCGTCCACGTTGACGGTGGTCGTCTGACGCTCGTTGATCTTGATATTATAGAATACCGTCGAGTCGCATCCGAATGCCGTTGACCAGTGGCGCTCGTAGCGTCCGGTCTGGCGGAACGTCTCACCGTTGACGGTGAACAGGTCGCAAGCCGTGACATTAACCTCCGTAGCTTCAGGTATCGGGTGGATAGTCAGGTAGAGCGTATCGGTGTAGTCGCATATACCGTCGTTACCGTCGTGCAGATACATGCCGCTGGCGGTATGAACCTGTCCGTCCTTATCCCAAGCGTACGAACCGCACGCTGTATCGGTCTTTGACGTATGCGGCTGCTCCTGGATAGTCAGGTGCAACGTGCGGATGGAGTCAAACGGCTCACGGATACCATCGTCGATATGCATCTGCTCGGTATAATCGCCGGATTCGCTGAATACCTGTGCATCCTTGACGTACGGTGCTTCCGCAAACGGCTGCCATACGTACGGTGCATCCGGACGGCAGATGATCTGCGTATCCTCCCGACTATCCGGATCATTGAGTATCAGGTTGAGACGAACGATACTGTCGCAACCGGTAACTTCCGATGCGAATGTATGCTCATGGATACCGGCGGTAGTCAGCGTCTCATCAGCCTCAGCCCAGTAGTACGATGTGCCCTTGACGATCACTGTGCTGTTGGTAGTCATCGTCGGGTTGACGGTCAGGTGCATCGTCACTACGCTGTCGCAGCCGTAACCCTCATCCGGGGTGTACTTCGTTACGATGTCGTAGTAGCCCGGACCGTAGACCTCACCCTTCCACTCGTAGCTCTGGCAAGCTGTCACGGTGTGCTCGATGAGCGTCGGCATATTGACGGTGATGTAGAAGTTAACCGTACTATCGCAACCGGCAGCTGTCTTATATTGGCGTGTGATCGCCTGATAACCTTCGGTCGTGATATGGATGTCGTTCTGGACATCGTGGTACTCGTAGCAAGCCGTGATTGCCGGCACGTCAGTTACCACAGAGTGGTTGATCGTGATCGGCAGACGGGTTATGCTGTCGCAGCCGGTGACGAGCGACGGCGTACGTTTTTCAGCCACGGTGCTCGTGGTGTAGGTCTGTCCGTCACCACCCTCTGTGAACTTCCACTCATAGCTATCGCAAGCCGTCACGCCCGGCAGGGTTACCGTCTGGGTAGTACCGATCGTGAGGTTCAGATAGCGGATCGAGTCGCAGCCGTTAGCCGCCTGACCGGCAAACGTACGGGTGTAGGTACCACTGGTCGTATAGGTCTCACCGGTACCGCCGTCAGCCTCCGGCCATGTGTAGGTATCGCAAGCCTTGACATCGATATCCACCTTGGCAGGCTCCTTGATGGTCAGGTGCAAGATATGTTTCTTGGTGCATATACCACCTTGCGCCTCATCATCCTCGTAGTCGCCGCTCTCGGTGTACTTCTCACCACGCCATACGTAGTACTCGCAGGCCTCCACGATCTCCTCCTCAGTCTCGCTGCTATATACCGTGAAGTTACGGTACAGAACGGAGTCGGCGCAACCGCCTAATCCATAGTTATCGTACCGGCGCTCGTACTTACCGGACTTGGTGATGATCTGACCGTCCCAGTTATACGAGTCGCAGACGCTCATGTCCTCCGTGATCGTCGTCTCGTACGGCAGGTGCAGGTAGAGCGTGAGGTTAGCTTCGAGTGAGTCACAACCCGCTGTTGTCTGCTTCGTGTACTGGAAGGTCTCAACGAACATATGGTCGTTGACCTGATGCGCAGCATCCTGCGGTACGGAACATGTCTGGCCGAACCACTCGAACGGCTGCTGATCCGAGCAGATATGCTTGATCAATGTACTATCCACATCGTAGCTCGGGTAGATCGTCACGTCACAGAAGTGGATCTCGCTGTAGTCTGTATGCTCGGCATCGATGAATACGGTATCGGATACCAACTCCGATTCGGTATAGGTCTTGCCGTTTACATCCCACGTGTAGCTATCGCAACCGCTATCCTCAACCGTGTCGCGTTTCACGAAGTTCACATGGAAGTGGATATGGTAGATACTGTCGCAACCGTTGATAGTCTTCTGACGGTCGTAGTAGTCGCCGTTGGTGCGGAGCAACGTATCGTTCATATGTCCTACCCATGTGTACGGCAAGGCTTTCTCCCATACCTCTACATCTTCGTCGAAGTGGGCATCTTTGTCGTAGCGGTAGTACGGCTGACTTTCCAGCTCGAGTGTATGAATCTCGGTAGCGCAACCGCCATTGAAGGTCGTATCGAAGTACGTGCCTGCGGTCTCATAGGTGTGACCGCGCCATGTGTAGGTCGTTCCCTCGCAGTAGTCATCCGGCTTCTCGACAGCGGTGTACGTACGCGGTGTGACATTCACCGTGTAGGTCACTACGGAGTCGCAACCCGAACCGTTCGTCAGCGTCTGGGTGAACGAGGTGTTCTCCGTCGCTACGAACGAGCGGTTGCCAATCGTCACAGGCTCGTTCTGGCAAACCGTCACGGTCTCCTCGCCGGTGTTGGGCTGACCGAGCTTGAGCACAAGGATCTCTGTGCTGTCGCAGCCCGTCACGAGCGACTTGCCTTCCCATGTGTATGTGCCGGACTTACTATATGTCTTGCCGTCCACATCCCACTTGTAGCTCGTGCCGCAGTGCTTAACATTGGTCGTATTGCTATACTTCTCGTATACAGTCAGGTTCAGTACCTTGATGGCAACTTCCTTGGTTCCGTCGAGCACCGTATAGCTGTACGTACCGCTCTCGGTGCACTCCTGGTCGCCCCACATATATACCTCGCCCTCGCACATAGCGTCATTCGTCGTCTCTACCGGCAGCGGTACTTCATGAACGGTCAGTGTCACATGATAGATACTGTCGCAACCGCTGCCCGTCGTGAATGCACAATCATGACTGCCTGCCGCTTCGAATTTATACCCATGCACCGTGAACGGCATCTCCGTGCTCTGCTTGTCGTAAGCCTCGTTGAAGCTGTAGCTCTTGTTGATCGTCAGGTTCAGTACGGATACGGTGCCACAACCGCTGCTGGTCTTCTCCTCTACGCGGTAGATACCCGACTCGGTGTAGGTCTTACCGTCACCGCCGTCTTTCTTTTTCCATGTGTAAGAGTCGCACTCCGTCACGACGATGGAGTCGTAGCTGTACGGCTCTACCGTGAGGTTGAGAGTGAGATACAGGCTATCGCAACCGTCAACAACGGACGAGATCGTCTCCTTGAGTGTATGGTTGCCTACTTCCAGACCGGTGTATTCATGGTTGTTGAAGACTACCGGCGTACCGTAGCAAACGGTCATCGAGCTGCTCTTCTCTTCCGGTTCGAGCTTCGTAACCGTGATCCGGTAGATGGAGTCGCAGTAGAACGATCCGTCACCACGTACATCCACGGCATCCTCTACACGAGCCTCGTACTCACCTCCCTTGGTGATGGTCAGGCCACGCCATTTGAGGGTCTCACCGGCACACAGATGAGCAGGATCATCCACATGCGCGTACTCCGGATAGACGGTGAGGTTGAGTTCGTAGATCGGGCTGCAGCCGTCGCCCTCGCAGGGGAGCGTATAGGTCTGCTGCGTCGATTCGGTCAAGCCCTTCATCAGTACGACTTCTGGATCGCCGGGGTTGCAGCCCGGTACTACCCAGTCGTACTTCTCGCCGTGGCAGATGAATACGTTAACCGGCGTCGGCGTCTCAGGATCGTTGACTGTCAAGTCAAGTCGCAGATAGGTCGAGTCGCACTCACCCGGTACGGTGTACCAGTAGTAGTACGTATGCGTACCTGCCACCTTACCCGGGATAGTCATCAGCAGCTTGCCGTCTTTCTTCCACTCATAGGTCTTACCCAAGCAGATCGCTGCAGCCGGTGAAACTTGCGGTGCGGTGACAGAGTGAACCGTCATCGTGAGGCTGTAGATCGTGTCGCAACCGTTCGGTGCGGGACGGAAGTCTGTAGCCTTGATCTTGCCGCCGGATATATCGTCCTTCGTGAGCAACTGACCATGCCACTCGATAGGCAGATCCGTAGCGCAGACATCATTCATCGTCTCGTTGACGTAGTAGGTCTGCTTTACGTGCAAGGTGGTCTTGTAGATCGTGTCACATTCGTTAGCGGACTCTGCCGTCAACGGATGATCACCCGGTTCGAAGTGGCTAGCCTCGTAGGACTGCCCGTGCCATGTGAAGGCCTCGTTCTGGCAGATCGTGAAGTCAGGCTCCGCCTGCTCAACCTTGTGGTTAACGGTTATCTCGCAGAAATATACATCTTTGTATTTCGTATGTTTGCTGTCAGTGAATACGGTATCGGATACCAGACCCGACTCCGTATAGGTCTTGTTACGCCACTTCACGCTTTCGCAGCCCTCCAGCGGAGCGTCGTAATGACGCTCTACCCAGTTCACATGGAAGTGGATGTGGTGGATACTGTCGCAACCGCTGATTACCGATGTGAGGTAATCGTAGTAGTCGCCGTTAGTGCTGAGCAGCGTGTCGCCCTTATGTCCTACCCATGCGTACGGCAGAGCAGACTCATGAACCTCCACATCCTCGTCAATCCAATAGGTCGGTTTGGCGGAGAGCTTCAATGTATAGACATCCTTGGTGCAGCCGTTAGCATCCGGTACGGAGTCGTAGTATGTGCCCGCCTTCGTGTAAGTGTGGATACCGCCTCCGTTAGCCGAGTTGTCCCACGTGTAGGTTGCGCCCTCGCAGATGTCGGCGAAGGTCGTATCCGTCTTGTAGAATCGCGGAATAACCGTCACCTTGTAAGTCACCGTGGAGTCGCAGCCGGAGCTGTTACGCAGCGTACGTGTGAAGTCCGGATAGGTCAGACCCGTCGGCACGAACGTGCGGTTACCCACCGTGGTCATCTCGTACTGGCAAGCGTTGACACCAACCGTTGCTGTAGTCGGTGCACCCATGGTGAGCTTCAGCACTACCGTACTGTCGCAGTCAAGCGTGGTCTTCTTATCAACCGGCACAATCGTCGAAGCGTCGTATGTCACGCCGTTCACCGGCCACGTGTAACTGCTGCAAGCGTGTACGTAGGTCGTGTCGCTGTAAGCGTCGTTGACCGTCAGGTACATCACATGTGTCGAATCCGGATCTTTCGTTGTCACGCTGTAGATACCGGTGTGGTAGTACTTGCCGCCACGCCACAGGTACGGCAGCTCGTTCGTACAAGCCACGCGTGTAACCGTATCCGACTCATAGAGCTCCTCGTGAACGATGATCTGGAGATGATAGATACTGTCGCAACCGCCCTTGGCAGTGAATGCGCGATCGAACTCACCGCCGCCCGTATACGTGTAGTCATGTATCGTGAACGGCAACTGTGTCGAGTCGATATCGTAGGTCTCGTAGAACTCATAGCCCTTGTTCACCGTCAGGTTCAGCACGAAGATACTGTCGCAACCGTCCACGGTAGCCAGCTCCTCGCGGTAGATACCCGAGTGCATGTACGTATTGCCGTTCACCGGCCATACATAGTGGTCGCAAGCGGATACGCTCACGGAGTCGTAGTAGCGCTGACCTACGGTGAGGTTCAGACGCAGATATACGGAGTCGTAACCGGTCGTGGTACGTAGTGTATCGAACAGTACCGACTGACCGACAGGCAGGTTGGTGAATTTCTTATGGTTGAAATATACCGTCTCGCCGTAGCATACGTCTTGGTTCGATACCTTCCGCTCCACCTTCGCCTTATCGACGATGATGCGCCATACGGAGTCGCAGCCGCTGGCCGGACCTGTTTCCTGTGATTTGCGATCCTCGTACGTTCCTGCCTCGGTGATGGACTGACCACGCCATGTGAGGGTCTCATCCTCGCTCAGCGTGTAGTATTCAGCCTCCGCAGCATACTCCTCACGTACCTTCAGGTCGAGGATATATACCGGCGGACACCACAGATCACCGCACGGCAGTGTATCTACCTGATAGGTTGTAGCCGTCAATCCGCGCATCAACTCTACCGGTTCGCCGCTGCACTTGTCTTTCACGATCCAGTTGAACTTCTCGCCGTAGCAGATCGTCGTGTCGGTCACGAACACGTACTCCTTCTCCACCGTCAGGATGAGGCGGTAGATGGAGTCACAGCCGTAGGTAGCTGTCGGGAAGTTCCTGTCAATCGTATCAGCCTTGACCGGATTATGGAAGTGATCGGAGCCTTTTATCTCCTCACTATGGTCACCATACTTCCATGTGTAGGTCTCACTCTCGCAGATCTTCGCTTTCGTCACGTTGAGGAACGTGTCGCGTACGCTGAACGACTTGGTATCCGGTTTGCTCCAGCAGCCTTTTTCTGTCTGAGTCTTGAGCTCGAACTTGTAACTACCGGGCTCCAGTCCCTTTATGTCAACGGCAACAGTTAGTGAGCCGCCGCTGAAATCATCGCCTCCGGTCTTAACCGACTGGTCACCGGCATTTAATATACTGAACGCGTACGCGTGCGCGTCTGCGGATGCATCGAAGCCCACATTCAGATAGGCTGTACCTTCGCAGACGTTCTCATCGATTGCAGTGATGCTTGCCGTCGGCTGGTCGTTCACCACGAGTACTGCCGGCACAGCTGACTCCTCGCCCTCGCAACCATACTTGGAAGTCGGTGTACCGTAGATCTTGTACTCACCGCCCGTCCAGTCGGAGGTGTTCAGCGTGATCGATCCGGTGGATGTTGTCCATGTAGCTGACGGGAAGTCAGCACCGTCTTTCTCCACGCGGAACGCTACCGTATTGACGTTCTCCGTCGAGTGTTGGATGGTCACCGTGGTTGTTGCACCCGCGCAGACTGCCTCAGGCTGCGTGAAGGTTAACACAGGCTTCGGATAGATGATGAAGTCCACGGTCTCGGACTTCTTGGCTCCGATGGTTGTGTTCTCTGCCGTTACCGTCACGGTGTAAGTGCCTGCCGCCCAGTTGCGGATATCCAGCTCGATGGTCTTGTCAACAGGCGTGTCTTCGGTGTTGGTGTAAGTCTCCGAGCCGGAGTAGTTGTCCACAGGGTGCTCGGTTGTGCCCTTGAGCACCACCTCGTACGAGTACTTGTCAGCATACTTGGTGTGGATATATACCTTGATCGGCTCCGTTGTGCCCTCACAGCTGTCCACTGGCACGATCGGTACGTCAATCTCCACATCCGTCGGATAGAAGATATCTATCTTAGTCGTTGCTTTCACCTCGCAGCCATCAGCCGACGTCGCGGTTACTTCCAGATTGTATTTCTCCGGTTTCAGTCCGCTTGTGTTGACCGATATCGTTCCTTCATTAGCACTGCTGCCACTACCCGTACGCGGAGTACCGGAAGGTATATCGCCGCCGGTGAGTTTGTAACTATACGTGCCGCCAGTCAGCCCTGTGCCGGTATAACTTACATCAATATTGTCCACAGGCCAGATTCCCGAGGCGGGCGTGAGCGTGAGGGTCGGGTTGGCATAGATTGTGAACTCCGTAGCGCCTGTCGGCTCGCCCAAGCATGTGCCTCGCTTCGTCTGGAGATACAACTTGTGCGTACCAACTGTCAAGCCGCCGATGTTCAGTTCGAACTCCTTGCTTGCTGTTACATCCGCCCAGTTATCTGTCCACTCGGCATCATCCAGCTTGTAGCGGAACTGCTCAGCATCTTTGTGATTGTACTTCACCGTTGTTGTTCCGGTTGTCACGAAGCACGCGTTGTTTATAGATTCGATGCTTGTCTCCGTCGGAGTCTTGTTCACCTTGACGTTGATGGTGTCGTTCTTGCTGTGGCAGATGACACCGCTGTGGTCATTGATAGCGGAAGCATAGACGATATAGTTACCTGCCTCCAAGGTATTCACGCCATCGATGGTGAACGTGCCGCTGAACGAAGTAATATTACCGTTCTTGATCACATCACCGCCACTCTTGAGTTTGAGGAACCAGTCTATTCTGCTGACATTCTTTTGGGTATAAGCCACATCAAGTGTTGTCTTCGAGCCCTCGCAGAAGGTGTAATCCTTCTTCGTCAGTTTGACCTCCGGTTTCGGATAGACGGTAAACGTCACTTCCGGTGTGAACCATGCGCCCTCGCAGCCATGGTCGGAGATCGGCATAGCCGTCAGCTTGTAGTCACCTGCCGACAAGGAGTCTGTCCTCAAGGTAAACTTGCCGCCGGTAAGCGCTACTTTCTCCTCCGTTACCCACGACGCGTCATTGCGCTTGAGCTCGTAGTTAACCTTCTGAACGTTCGTACCGTCAACGGTTATCTCAAGGTTGCCGCCCTCCTCTTGGCAGAGGTTCGCCACTCCCGTGAGTGAAGAGATTACCGGTATAGGATAAATCTCGAAGGTCTTGCGTACCTCCGATGCGGCACAGTTGTGGCCGTTCGATGCCCATACACGCAGCACATACATACCGGCAGCCAAATCTTTTGTGCCGGTTGACGGGATCTTGCCGTCTATCGTTTCTACAACGGTCGGGCCTATCTTCGTCTCACCGCCCTCTGTATCAATCTGATAGGTGTACTTGGTGGTCGGATGATCGGTGGTGGTGTATGTTGCGTTGACGGCTACACCTTTGCATACATTCTTGATGTCCTTGAGGTCGATATGCGCGGTGTCATACAGGTCGAACTCCAAGGTGCCCTTCTTAAGCTCCGTCGAGTCGCAGTGTGCCGAATGAGCGGTGATGGTCAGTACGTAATGTCCTGCCGTGTCGAGTTGCGCCGGCGTGATTGTCAGCGGCTTACCGACCTCCAGGGTGTTCCAGCCGATAGTGGAACGCGTACCCGGACGATCGAGTTGCCACTTGATCTGCGTGGTGACGGCAGAATAGGTGTACGAGATCGTCTCATTACCCGTCACGTCCTTGATGCACTTGTTCAGCGCATCCGAGGTGGTGGTGATGGATGCCGTCGGCATCTCGTAGATGGTGAACTCAAACGGAGTAGTCTCCTCACTCAGGCAGGCTTCGGATGCAGCCTGCATCGTAATGGTGTGCGTGCCATGGCTCAACGAGCCGATATACAAATTACTAACAATATGATCGCCATCGGCTATACCCGTTAAATAATCCGACCAGCCGCCACTATCGAACTTGTAACGGTACTTCGTAGCGTCCGCAGTGGTGAACTTCAACACGGTCTTCGTCTCATCGTCACACTGGTTGGTGATTGACACGTTGGTGATTGTCGGTTGCTTGAGGATCTGGAAGGTTGTTGTCTTATGCTCGCTCTCGCAACTGCCGTTCTCCGCATTGGTCTTGACGTATGCCTCCACGGTGTAGGTCTTGCCGTCAGCCCAGTTGCTCGGTGTCGCGGTGTTGATAGTGAACGTCTTACCACTTACCACATCTTCTTTCGTCCAGTCTTTGATCAGGTTCTCACCTTCCGTCACCTTGTACCAGATCTCCGTCGGATTGTTCGTGTGGTCATACTCCACAACGAACTCATCAGCCGGATAGCACTTGGCTGTATTCCCCTCCTTCATGCTCAGCGACTTGAGCGTCGGGCGCTTGTGAATCTTCACATCTACCTGATACGTAACGCTCTGGCAGGTTGCAGACAGCGTCTTGGCATACAGCACATAGTCGCCCGGCTCAATATCTTCCGGCGTTGTGATGCTAAACGAACTGCCCACAGCCTCCGTCACGTGGCGGATATCAGGATCCGTGCCGCTACGCATCCAGTACTCGATCTGCGTTGCATACTGCGAGCCGTAGCTAATAGTGAACGGTGATTCATCCTCGGCGCAGCGCTCGATCTTCGTCGTCGGGAAGCCGGTGAGTGTCGGCTTGTCAAGAACGGTAAGTGTCAGTACGTGAATCGAATCCGGATACGGGAACACGAGCGACTGCATCGTATCGCGAATCTCGAACGTACCTGCCGTCGCGGTGTTGATCTCCGTAATTGGCGTGCCGTTTTGCGTCAGGTGATTCCAAGCGTTGTGGTGTCCGGCCCACGTAAACGCCTCACCTTGGCAGACGGATGCGGTTTCCTTTTTCATGATGGTGTCCGGCACAACCTCCAACTGCAAGTAGAAGATCGAGTCGCAACCGTACGTCTGGGTCTTATATACCAACGAATCAAAGATAGATGTCACCTCCGGTTTATCGGCTTTGGTCCATTTGTTATTCGGATTGGTAGCGTCCTTACCCATCGTAACAGGGCCAATAGCAATCTCACCTTTTCCGTCTATACCAAACGCCGGATTCGAACTCTTATTCCAGATATATTCAAGATGTTTCGCTGCAACCTTCGTCTTCAGCGTATCGTAATACACAGGGTGTACAACCAGCGATACGCAGATAGAGTCCGTATCCTTGATACCGGCGAGAGGCGAGTGATGGAATACATACAGACGGATGTTATGCGTCGTATCGCCCTGGCTGATCGTCTTGCCGTACATGTGACGGTTGTTGTACGAGCCATTCTTGGCTTTGACAACACTTATGGCACCTTCACCCAGATCCCACTTGATACTGTCGTGCGGATAGTCAACCACCGCTTTGAAGGTTACGCCCGGGTGCTGGTTGCAGAATTGCGCTTCATCCCCGTGACTCACCCGATAGTTATCAACATACAATTCCGGTGCTGCCGGTACATTGTTGAAGCCTGTAGCATAATAGAATGCGTTTTCTTTGCCATGACCATACGCATACGCCACAAAAGGTGCTTCACTATTACTTAGATGCTTCGGCGTTGACGAAGTGCCAAGGTTCAGACGAGCATACGAATAGGGTGTCCCTTCAAACGCAGTAAAACTTGAGGCAATGGATGAGCCATCCAACTTCATCGAGCTGACAGCATTAGTGGGAACGATTACATTGGCGAAATATCGCGACATAGCATAGTTGGTTAAGCCTATTGTCACGTCCTTCATACCTTGCCGCATCGGAGGCACTGCCGCCACAGCCGGTGCGCCCCAGTTATTATTGATATACTTACATGGTATATAGGTTGACACCATGATCGGGTAATCGGCGGTGATGTACAAGTCGCCCTTATTCACCAAATCAGAGTTCGTAGCGATGAAAGGATACTCTAAAGTAGAGAAAGGATTACTTATCGTTTCCGTATGTATTGTACCATCAACAGCGCTCTTAAGGGAGATTTTTGTATCCTTATATACCGTAGTAATTCTGACGACTTCATATTGCGCCCGCTCCGAACGAACAACCACGAATTCCTTACCCCACGATGAAATAGGCAAAGCCTGCTCAAAGATATAGTTCTGGGTTAGACCCGACAAATACGGCGTCATTGTACCCTCATCAGCCTGAAAGACAGCAATTTTCTTATCGGCATCAATGGACGTGCCAGACAAGTTACCAAAGTAATACACAGGATTATCATCGTAATCCAACACAGGATCACCGTATTCGTCAAGCTCCATATACTGCGAAGTGGATTTAACGAAATAAACCTGACCTTGCGTTAGTGAGACAGTTGTCTCGGACTTGACGTCTGGAGTGGTCGGCGTGCTTGTTTCATTGCTTTCTCGCTGTTTAATATGCACCTTGGTGGTACCTGATTCTACCGCCACGACAGCGTATTCCGAACGAAGGTCGGATTGATTTCGCCTATTGTTCTGCACGACGTACTCATACCCCAGCGCACCTTCAGGCAGAATAAACGATGACTCGTAGTACGAACCGTCACGAACCGCTGCATATAGTGATATTGTATCAGTGGATGTAACCAATACAGAATGCATGTTTGTGCCGGCAGAAAGATTATACGCCCGTGACTTGTCTATCGTAATCGTTTGTTGTTCACCGGCAGCAATAACTGTTGTTGGATCTTGAGGTGTTCCACCTTCTGAATAATGAACGGTTACCGTAGCGCCGTTGCGCGACACTGCTACCAACTGGATAACCTTTTTTGCCTCCTCTTCTGTTGCACCGTTATTGTTACTCAAGAACGTTACCCAGAATCGCTTCCCTTCCACCGGATTGTAGTCCGGCACGGACGATGATGCGGCATACGCCTGCTCAGGCGCAAGAGTCCCAACGACACCCAGACCTAACAGCAACGCTACAGGCAAAATGGTTAATACTTCTTTTACTTTCATTCTAAATGATTGCAAACGATTCATATCTCGTACAATTTATATTTTACACAAACATTCACGCCAACCGGCACTACACCGCCAACACGTGCATTACACACATGCATAGGCATAGTACGCGCTGATAATGCGTTCATTACGTGCATACTACGCATATACATATGCGCACACGCACACAATTAATCTGCAAAGTTACAAAAAAAAAATGACTTATGCAAATTTTTAAGCCATTTTTTTTCTTTATAGCAATGTTTGCTATACGTATCTTAAACTCCGACAATTATTCACTTTTAAGAAGCCTCATCGGACAATAGGAAGAGTTAAGGGAATGTTGAGCCAATGTTAGTCCGTTGTTAGTCCGTTGTCGTATGCATCTCGCGACCATCTCGAACTTGACAATACCGTGCCTGTAGCAATTCCGCAAACACACCCCTACTCGTCAATCCCGCCAATCCACCGGTGCAGCCAGTGGAAGAACGTCCTCTGCCAGAGTATCCCGTTCTGCGGCTTGAGCACCCAGTGGTTCTCATCCGGGAAGATCAGCAACTCCGCCGGCACACCGCGCATCTTAGCGGCATCGAACGCTGCCATCGCCTGGTTAGCCAAGATCCGGTAGTCCTTCTCGCCATGGATACACAGTATCGGCGTATCCCACTTATCCACGAACTTATGCGGACTATTCGCAAACGTACGTTGCGCGATCTTGTTCTGTTTGTCCCAATACGCACCGCCCATATCCCAGTTAGCGAACCACTTCTCCTCGGTCTCAAGATATTGCATCTCCAAGTTGAATATGCCGTCATGAGCAATGAACGCCTTGAACCGCCCGTCATGATGTCCGGCGATCCAATACACACTGAATCCGCCAAACGATGCGCCGACACAGCCCAGCCTATCCTTATCCACGTACGGCAGGTTAGCGCACGCCTCGTCAATGGCCGTGAAGTAGTCTTTCATACATTGTCCGCCGTAGTCGCCGCTGATCTGCTCGTTCCACGCCATGCCGAAGCCCGGAAGTCCGCGTCTGTTCGGGGCAACAATCACATAATCGTGCGCAGCCATGATGCTGAAGTTCCATCTGAACGACCAGAACTGACTCACCGGACTCTGCGGACCGCCTTCGCAGTACAGCAGCGTCGGGTACTTCTTGTCCGGGTCGAAGTGCGGCGGAAGGATGATCCACGTCAGCATATCCTTGCCGTCCGTGGTCTTCTGCCAGCGCGGCACAACGGTTGCGGGTTCCAGTTGGTCGTAGATGTTCTTGTTCTCGTAGGTCAGCTGCTCCCAGCCTGCCGTAACCGGCTCGCCCCGCTCCGTGCGGGCAAACTTCAGGCAATACACCTCGTTCGCCTCGGTCATTGAGTGCCGCAGCAGATAGACGCGATCGTCGCACACGTCGCCGAGCACATGATCATACTGCCCCTGCGTCAGCACTGAGATTGCGCCATTAAGGTCGATATGATACAGCTGCACCGTCGCGTGCCAGCAACCGGTGAACACGATCGACTGATTGTCCAGCCACGCGAACTCATCGACATTGCTGTCAAACGACTTGCTCAGGAACGACTTCTCTCCTGTCTCCAAATTCATCACCATCAGCCTGTTCTGGTCACTCTCATAGCCGTCGCGCTCCATCGACTGCCACGCGATAAACAGGCCATCCGGCGAGAATGCGGGATTGGTATCATAGCCGTCATTGCCCTCTGTGATGCAGCGAGTTTCTGAAACGATAAGTCTTTCCTCTTTGAGCGAAGCGGTCTTTTCTCTTTCGACTTGAACGAGATATATGTGGGAATTGGTGCTTACCGCATAATCCAGCCCCGTCTTCTTCCGGCAGGTGTAGGCTATCGTCTTGTTGTCCGGTGCCCACGCGAGCTGCTCCACGCCGCCAAACGGACGCATCGGGCTCTCGAACTTCGTGCCCTCCAACAGATTCACGCCCTCGCCAAGCTTGGCGGATTTGATCCGCTCGCCTTCGCCGTACCACTCCAGTTGCAACTCATACACGAACGGTTGCGGAACTGCCTCCACCCATTCGTCCCAGTGTTTGTACATGAGGTCATCGACCACACGGCCGCTTGCCAACGGCAGATCAGGATACTTGTCGGCAGTCGTCTCCACGGTCTTTACCGGCTTGACCAGTATCACCTTATCCCGCATCGGCGAGAACAGGAACCCCTCTATATCCTCAGCACCCTGCACTTCTATCTCGTCATTGTCACGCCTCAGATACAGCTTGCCGCCCTTCAGATACGCCAGCCATCCGCTACTCCCGAACCACGCCGGATCGCTTCCCACGAACTCATCCACCACCTGTATTCCGCTCTCAGCTTTTGGCTCTTGGCTGTTGGCTTTTGGCTGTTGGCTTTCTACTTCGAAAGGATTACAAATCCGTATCCAGCTCGTCGAGCGATTCTCCTTCACGCTGTAGTAGCTCACGGTATAAGCGATCAAGCCTGTCTCGATATCGCTCTTCACGCTGCCGATCCGTCCCATCGCCCACAGCGCCTCAGGAGTCATCCTATCCCCCGTGAGCGTTATCTGCGGTTTCGTAATCGGCTGTTTGTCATCCGTCTGCTCCTTCCGAGCACACCCTGCCACCGCACTCAGCACACTAACCATAGCTGCCATAATAATCAATTTATTGTATTTCATTGTTGTATATATTTGATTCTTTTGGTAATGGTTTTTAGTTAATCAAAAATAGCAACCGTGTCGCCTTGAATACATCAAGCCGCCCTGCGACCGTAGTCTTTTGTCGAATCTTTTGAATCCATTCGGCTGACAACATTGCAACGACTACTATTGAAGATCAATTCCACTGACTATTTACATTGACTAATGGTCTATTAATGTTATCCTCTATGTTATCCTCTGTAATATTTTTGGTATTTTTTCTTATTTTTGTAAGGCGGCAGGCAATTCTATCAAGAATTGGCTGGTGGGTAAGCGGCCGAGAGGGCGATGGGAGCTTGCTCACAATAGGCCTGTCGGGTGATTACACACAGCTGCCACCGGGCAGCATACCGCCGCATTTTTGATTTAATAATATCCCACTCCTCAAAACACCTCAATCACGCCATTATTACAATAGTATCGCTCTATCTGCGCTTTAGGGTATGTGCCAAAATTCACAAGCACAGCCACCGGCCAACCTGTGCCACGCAGATACCCAAATGTCTGATAATGCTCACGCTCCGTTAATTGAGTCAAAGCTTTGCATTCTATGATAATGTTTCCCACTGCACTCTCTACGACTAAATCCATCTTCAAGTAGGATTTTAGTTTCTCTCCTTTATACATAGGATGGTACTCCAATTCCTTATGGATTGTGAATCCGTTTGTCAGCAATTCTTTGGCGAGTGCTTCTTGGTAAATATATTCCGGCAACCCTGCTCCGAGATTGTTATGCACCTCTTGCATACAACCAATTATTCCATAACACGCTTGCGCCAATTCTTGCCGTTTAGGTTCTGCCACTCTATGTATTGTTTTTTTCTCTTCCATGTCCTATTAATATTACCATTGCAATATTTTTGATATTTTTTAATTATTTTTTGTAAGGCGACCGGCGATTTAGAATAAATCGTCCGGAATGAATGGTGATGGGTTGCCGAACGGGAATGTATTCACGGGCGGTAACACAGCGCCATTCATTGAGCAGTTATCAAACTGCCGTCGCCTTAATTTTTGATTTAATAGTATCCTTTTTAATAGTACCTACGATATTTCACGGTACTCCACTTGCACGGGCTTCAACCGCGCCAAGTTATCCCGGTACACCTGCGTATACGCCGTATTCAGCTCCGGATCATCGTCCAGCACGCTGTTCGCCGCTTCCCGCGCCAACTGCAACACCTGTCCGTCGGTAGCCAGATTAGCGATCTTGAAGTCCAGCGCCAATCCCGACTGCATCGTGCCGTCCAAGTCTCCCGGACCGCGCAACTCCAGATCCGCCTCGGCAATCCTAAACCCGTCATTCGTTGCTACCATGATATCCATTCGTTTGCGCGTGTCCGCACTCATCTCCGGCGGCGTCAGCAAGATACAGTAACTCTGATCAGCACCACGCCCTACTCTGCCCCGCAGCTGATGCAACTGACTCAGCCCGAAGCGTTGCGCATCCTCCACAATCATCACCGACGCATTCGGCACATTCACCCCGACCTCTATCACCGTCGTAGCAACCAGAATCTGCGTCTCACCACTGACGAAACGCCTCATCTGCAGGTCTTTGTCCGCGGCTTTCATCTTCCCGTGCACCATCGAGATCCGGAACTGCGGGAAGGTCTCAACCAAGGTGTTGTAGCCGTTCTCCAGATCCGCCAGATCGAGCTCCTCGTTCTCCTGAATAAGCGGATAGACGACATAGATCTGCCTACCCAAGCCCACTTGCTTGGTTATAAACTCATTGATTGACTTCCGTCGCAGGTTCGAATAGTGATAAGTCTGTATAGGCTTCCTACCTGGCGGCAACTCGTCGATGACCGACACCTGCAGATCGCCATACACCGTCATCGCCAGTGTCCGCGGTATAGGCGTCGCTGTCATCACCAACACGTGCGGCGGGGTCTTCCCCTTCGACTTCTGCCAGAGCTTCGCCCGCTGCGCCACACCGAACCGGTGCTGCTCATCCACAATCACCAGCCCCACATTCGCAAACTGCACCGTGTCTTCTATTAACGCGTGCGTACCTATTAATAGATTGATCTCCCCGCGCTCCAATGCCGGCAGCAACTCAGCCCTTTGTTTCTTGGTCGTCGACCCCGTCAGCAGCTCCACCCTGACGCTCGATCCCTTGAGTAGTTCGCGTAGCGTCTCCAGGTGCTGGTTCGCCAATATCTCCGTCGGCGCCATGATACATGCCTGATAGCCGTTGTCTATCACCAGCAGCGCTACCATCAGTGCCACAAGCGTCTTACCCGAACCCACATCGCCTTGCAGCAATCTGTTCATCTGCTTGCCGGACTTCATGTCGGCGTGGATCTCCTTGATCACGCGTTTCTGTGCGTTCGTGAGCTCAAACGGCAGCAGGTGTTTGTAGAAGTAGTTGAAGTGCTCGCCGACCTTCGTCATCTTAAACCCGTCGGTGTGCAGCCTTCGCGCCGAAGCACGGCTCAGGATCGACAGTTGGTTATAGAACAACTCCTCGAACTTCAGCCGCTCCCTGGCTTTCTGCATGCTCCTCGTATCCGACGGGAAGTGGATCTGATGCATCGCCTCTGTCCTGTTCATCAGGTGGTAGCGTTGCAGCACATCCGCCTGCAGGGTCTCCGGCAATCCTCTGTCCACCTCCGGCATCAGCCCGGCTATGATCTGACGCATCGCTTTGCTGTTCAGACCGGAGTTTTTCATCCGCTCCGTGGTGTTATAGTGCGGCTCCAGTCCGCTCACCATCTGCGGCGTGACTTTCTCCAGAGGCGTCAACTCCGGATGCACGAAGTTATACGTCCTGTTGAACCGCGACGGCTTGCCGAACAGCAGGTACGGCACGCCGACCTGCAACTTCAGGTACTGTATCCCCTTGAACCACACGAGCTCGATCTGCGACTGCCCGTCGCTGAACATCGCCGACATCCGCTGCGCACGACCTATACCCATCGTGTGGTACTCCAGTATAGTACCTTTGATCTGTACGAACGTGTCTTCGTCCTCTATCTCGTGGATATAGTAGAACCGCGAGCGGTCGATGTACTTGAACGGATATTGCTCAAGGAGCTCGGCGGCTGTCTCCACGCCAAGCTCCTTACGCAGAATGTCAGCCCTTCGCGAGCCGACATTCTTGCAATATGTGATTTCTTTGTCTAACAAATCACTGTAATTTGAAGTTCACAGGCACGGTGTACTTCACGCGCACAGGTTTGCCACGCTGCTTGCCGGGTTTCCACTTCGGCATCGACTGGATGACACGTTTTGCCTCCTTGTCCAGCGAAGCGTCACCGCCCGAACGAACAACCTCAACATCCACAATCGAACCGTCCTTGTTCACCGTGAACTGGCAGATAACACGACCCTGAATACCGTTCTCCTGCGCGATAACCGGATACTTCACGTTCTCGCTCAGGTACTTGAACAGTGCCTGCTGACCGCCGGGGAACTCAGGCATCGTCTCCACAACCATGAACACGACTTCCTCTTCCTCCTCCTCAACCGGCGTCTCCACCGGTGCGGCAATCACGACCTCTACCTCCTTGTCGTCCTCGGTCTTGATATCAATATCCTCAACTTCCTTCTCATCCTCAACGACGTTCAGCACCTCAACCTCTTGCACTTGTGGGGGAGGGGGCGGCGGGGTGATATCCTGCGATGTTTGTTGAATCTCTACTTCTTCCTCGAAGCTCATGTCCAAATCTGCCACTTCGTACTTGGTGACCTCTTTCTCGGTCCACTCCAAAGCGACATAACAGATACTCAGCACGAAAGCCAAACCTATCAATACGTAGGTTAGTTTCTTGTCTTCCAAGCTGACTCTTGGTGATTTTTTCAGTTGCATATAGATTTAAATTTTATAATGTTCTTGAGCCTAAAATTCGTTTTGGCACGAATTACGCTGCAAATATACTAAATTATTCTGAAAAATGCAAATTATTTGTCAACTTTTTCGCATTTTTCTCCGTAAAATCGATTTTTTTATTCAAAATGGCGGTTTTCGCCCTTTTCTTTCATCGAAAATTTCATCGAACGAGAGCCGCAGCTGTGCGGGCTGCCAGACGTGCGTTGTTCAGCACTAGCTGGATGTTCGAGGCCAGACTCTCGCCGCCCGTCAGGTCTTTGACCTTCGCCAGCAAGAACGGTGTGCACTGCTTGCCGTGTACGCCCTGCTCGTCCATCTCCTTCAGCGCCTGTGCAATGGCTGCGTCAATCACCTCCTTCGGCATCGAGTACTCCTCGGGTATCGGGTTCGTCACGAGCATTCCGCCCTTCAATCCGCAGTCCAGTTTGGCGCGGAAGGCGGCAGCCAGTTCCTCGGGCGTATCAATGCGGTAATCCACACCAAACCCGCTGTGGCGCGTATAGAACGCCGGCAGCTCGTCCGTGCTGTAACCGATGACCGGAACGCCCTTTGTCTCCAGGTACTCCAGCGTTAGCCCGAGGTCGAGGATCGACTTCGCGCCCGCACAGATTACCATCACAGGCGTCTGCGCCAGCTCCTCCAGATCGGCGGAGATATCGAAGGTCTGCTGCGCACCTCTATGCACACCGCCGATGCCGCCCGTAGCAAACACCTTGATGCCCGCCATGGCGGCGATGATCATCGTGGTCGTCACCGTCGTAGCACCGTCCTCACCGCGTGCAACGAGCACCGGCAGGTCTCGCCGCGACGCTTTGATCACCTTCTGACCTTTCTTGCCCAGATACTCGATCTCCTCCGGCGTGCAACCGGCTTTGAGCTTGCCGCCGATGATAGCTATCGTGGCAGGCACAGCCCCGTTGTCACGGATCGTCTGCTCGACCCTGAGCGCCGTCTCCACATTCTGCGGATAAGGCATACCGTGACTGATGATCGTTGACTCGAGGGCTACAACAGGCTTGCCCTCCTCCAATGCTTTCGCCACTTCCGGCGATATAGATAAGTATTTATTCATGATTATAGTAATATATTCGCTATGTCAGGATTAACAGCCCTCGGCGACATCAGCGTCGCCCTCGCTGCCATCAGCCCGTATTGCGCCGTCTGCGGGAACGCCAGCCCTTTGCCCAGCGCATACACCACGCCCGCCAGAAATGCATCGCCTGCGCCGTTGGTGTTCGTCACCTCCGTGATCGGTAGTGCCGGATAGAGCCACTCCTCCGCCGCGTTGCGGCAATAGACGCCCTCGCTGCCCAGCGTCACATACACATGTGCCACGCCGAGGTCGATCAGCCGTTGCGCCGCCAGCGCGTAGTTCGCCTCGCCGGTCACCGCGATGGCTTCCTTCAGGTTCAGCTTCAGCGTGTGCAAGTACGGCAACTTAGCCTTCCCGAGGGCATTCACCACACGGTGCGCCTTCGTCGTGCTCACTCCGTCAATCAGCAACGGCACAGTCACCGTCTCCATCAGATAGCGGATAGCCGCCTCGCTGATGTTCGTGTCTGCCACAACAAAGTCCGACAGGTTGATGTCGCCCACACGTTTCTCCAGCCACTCCGGTGTCACGGCACTCACCACCTCCGTATCCGCCACAGCCGCAATCATCTCGCCGCCGTGGTTGTTGATGCACAGGTACGTACCGCTCCTGCCGCCCTCCGCAACCGACGACAGATGGATATCTATCCCCTGCTGCTTGCAGTGTTCCTGCAGCAGACTGCCGAACAGATCGCTGCCGAAAGCCGTCATGAGCTGCACCTTGTTGCCCAGTAACGCAAGGTTATGCGCGATGTTCCGCGCCACACCGCCATAACTGATCTCCACCCTGCCCGGGTTGGAGTCCGCGGCTATAAAACTGTCGAACAACGTGGCAGACAGATCCACGTTCGCTCCGCCAACAACGGAAATAATGTTTTGCATAATATTACTGATTACTGACCGCTGATCGCTGACTGCTTATAGCACATTCAGCACCTGCTCCTTGATCTGCTCCAGCAGGTCTTTCATCTTCACCACGATGATCTGCATCTCGCTCTGGTTGCTCTTGCTGCCCAGCGTGTTGATCTCGCGTCCCATCTCTTGCGCCACAAACCCGAGTTTCTTCCCCACACCGCCCTCTGATTGCTGACCGCTAACCGCTGACTGCTGACTCATAGTCTCCCTGAAGTACTTGATGTGGTTCCTCAGTCGCACTTTCTCCTCCGTCACATCCAGTTTCTCCAGGTAGTATATCAGCTCTTGCTCCAACCTGTTGCTATCCACCTGTTTGCGCGTCTCTTCCGCCAGTTTCTCCAGATTTGACAACAGGTGTTGGCGGATCTTCTCCACCCGGCCTTTCTCGTACGGCTCAACCTCCGCCAGCAGCGCGCTTATTGCATCGAGCTTCTCCGTGAACATCGCCTCCAGCGCCGCACCTTCCTGTACGCGGAACGCCACGAACGCCTTCACCGCCTCGTCGATCGTCTGCTCCACAACCTGCCACTGCTCGTCGCTCACCGGCGCCGGCTCGTCAGCCTTGATCACATCCGGCATCCGGAGCACCGCCATCGCGCGCTCGGCGTCCGTCAGTTCGGGGCACAGCGTCTTCAGCTCTTGCAGGTGGAACGCGTACGCGCCCTTGTTGATCGGCGTGTAACCGCCCGCCTCAGCGCCGTCGGTCAGCTCCTCGGTGTAGATCGCCACATCGACCTTTCCGCGCTCCAGCAGCTTGCCGAGCTTGCTGCGCACAGCCAGCTCCTGCCCGCGGAACGCCGCCGACATCCTAACGCTCATATCCATCTGTTTGGAATTCAGGCTCTTGATCTCCACCACGAGCCGCTTACCGTCCATCTTCGTTTCGGCTTTCCCGTAGCCGGTCATTGATTGTATCATGGTATCTTAATATAATCTTGATATTATATAATCCAGCAGTCCCACCAGCGCCTCTTTCGTCCCGCTGTCATGGAACACCCTGAGCGCCTCCTCGGCTTTGTTCCTATGCGCGCGCATTAATTGGTACGCGTAGCGCACGCCGTCGTAGCGCATCACGAAGTTCTTTATCTCCTGTTCTATCCCGCTCTGCGTCTGCGCCGACAGTTCGCGCTGACGGCTGTTCAGCTCCTCGGCAATCTCGCGGATATGCCCCGCCTCGTCTTTCGGCGCGCGCTCCAGCGCTATCAGCAGCGGCAGTGTCGCCTTCCCGTCGCGTATATCGCCCATCGTAGGCTTGCCTATATCCTCGCTGTCGGAGTAATCTAACACGTCGTCTTTGAGTTGGAATACGATGCCCAACTCATAGCCGTACGTACGCATCGCCGTCTGCTGCCTGTAGGTCGCACCCGCACTCACCGCACCGGCTTCCGTACACGCCGCAAACAACTCGGCGGTCTTCTTGCCGATGATCTCGAAGTACTGCTCCTCGCTGATCCACATCGACCCGCCGGCATGCAACTGTATCAGCTCGCCCGACGACAGTGCCCGCGCCATATCCGACACGATAGCCAGTATCTGCGCGTTCCTCACCTCGCCGACCATACCGATCATCTTCGCCAGCATCCAATCCCCTACGAGTACCGCGACTTTGTTCGACCAGCGCTCCTGTACCGACGGCACGCCGTGACGCATCGCCGATCCGTCCACCACATCGTCATGCACCAGCGTCGCGTTGTGCAACATCTCCAGCGCCACAGCGGTCTTCACCGTCTTCTCGCTCACCTCGCGGCAGAGCTTCGCTGCCAACAACACCAACGTCGGGCGCAGCTGCTTGCCGCGCTTCGCTGCGATGTATCTCAGCACCTGATCCAGCAACACGTTCTCCGAACGCATTGTCTGTTCGTACAGGCTCTCATACTGATGAAACTCCTCAGCTATCGTCTGCCGTATTTGTGTCGTTGCATCCATTGCTACTGATTTGGGGTCCCCGAAAACTATCTTTGATAGGTTTGGGGGAGAGCGGAGGCAACCGTGCGCTTTATGTCGCCGAGCGACATCTGGTAGCGCGGTTTGCCGAACGCGAGCGCAAAGATACGAAAATTTTTGCAGATTTGCAAATAAAAATGCATATTTTTGCACATTCACCTTATAAATACGCACAATTTTCACCAAAAACTCACTTTTTTTCGCTAAATATTTGCATATATCGAAAAAATGTTGTACCTTTGTATCCGCTTTCGTAAAGAGAGTTCCTCACCCTCGATGAGAAACCAAGTCGCTCGCGACTGTTTCGAAATCGAAAAGCGGAGGCAATCGTGCGCTTTATGTCGCCGCGCGACATCCGATAGCACGATTTGCCGAACGCGCTGCTCAATGGTGTAATGGTAGCACTACAGATTCTGGTTCTGTCTGTCTGGGTTCGAGTCCTGGTTGAGCAACAAAAAAGAAACGATTACCATTTGGTAGTCGTTCTTTTTTTGCTGAATCAAGGACGAGAACCCACCTATTGGGGCCCCCGCAAATTTTAATTTGTGGGGAGAGCGCAGCGCAAGGCGAAAATGTTTTACAAGGGCTGTGCCCGCAGTCACATGAG
>CACZRD010000046.1 GCA_902783545.1 uncultured Bacteroidales bacterium | reverse complement strand
TCGATCTTGTCGGAGAAGAAGATACAACCCACCTTATCGTTGTTCTCGATGGTTGAGAAGGCGAGCGTGGCTGCTACCTCGGCTATGGTGTCGCGTTTGTACTGCGACTGCGTACCGAAATTGCGGCTGCCGGAAACGTCCACCAGGAGCATCACTGTCAGTTCGCGCTCTTCCTCAAACACCTTGATATAAGGCTTACCCATTCGCGCCGTCACGTTCCAGTCAATGGAACGCACATCATCGCCAGGCTGGTACTCGCGTACCTCGCTGAATGCCATACCGCGGCCTTTGAATTGGCTGTGGTACTCTCCGGCAAAGATGTTATGCGACAGAGCTCGGGTCTTGATCTCTATCTTCCGGACACGTTGTAGTAATTCTTCGCTTGTCATAAGAGTTAGTTTAGTCGAAAGACCGTAGCCTTTGGCTACTCAAAGAGAAAAGATAAAAGCCTAATTAGTCTTTGAGCGTTAGCGGTCTTTGAGCCGTAGGCGGTCTTTTTTCTTTGAGCGTAGCGGTCTGTTTAGGGAACTTGAACTGCGTTGAGCACTTCGGTAATTACATCTTCTGTTGTCATGTTATTGGCTTCTGCCTCGTAAGTCAAACCGATACGATGACGCAATACGTCATAGCAAACGGCACGCACATCCTCGGGGATAACATAGCCGCGGCGATGGATGAATGCGTACGCACGGGCTGCCAGAGCGAGGTTGATACTTGCACGCGGACTTCCGCCGAAAGCGATCATCTGCTTCAGGCTCTCCAGACCGTACTTCTCCGGCTGACGGGTAGCAAACACGATATCCACGATGTAGCGCTCGATCTTCTCGTCGAGATAGACTTGGCGAACGACTTCGCGGGCTTTCTTGATGTCCTCGGTCGAGAGAATAGGCGTGATGACCTTCTTCTCGCCGGTGATGTTCTGACGGATGATCTGACGCTCCTCTTCCGGCTGCGGGTAACCGATAACCACCTTCAGCATGAATCGGTCGGTCTGAGCTTCGGGCAGCGGGTAGGTTCCTTCCTGTTCGATAGGGTTCTGCGTTGCGAGAACGAGGAACGGCTCGTCGAGTTTGAACGTCTTGTCGCCAATGGTGATCTGGCGCTCTTGCATAGCTTCGAGCAGTGCCGACTGCACCTTTGCCGGAGCACGGTTGATTTCGTCCGCCAACACGAAGTTTGCGAAGATCGGTCCGCGCTTGATGCTGAACTCCTCGGACTTCTGCGAATAGATCTGCGTACCGATCACATCGGCAGGCAGCAAGTCCGGCGTAAACTGAATACGGCTGAAATTAGCTTTGATCAGGTCTGCCAGTGTGCGTATAGCCAGGGTCTTTGCCAAGCCCGGAACACCTTCCAACAGGATGTGTCCGTCAGACAGCAAACCGATAAGCAGACTCTCTACCAAGTGTTTTTGTCCCACGATCACTTGGTTCATGCCCATCGTCAGGGCATCTACAAACGAGCTCTCACGCTCAATGCGCTCTTGCAGCTCGCGAATGTCAACAGTGTTAGTCATTGTTATGTAGTAATTTTTAGAATATACAGTTGTGTTTTTATGCTATGCAATCCGTGGAGTTTGGCTCTCCGCTTAATTATAAACAAAAGCCGTGCCACAATTTTGTAGCACGGCAAAAATCAATATACAGCAGTCAATTATTCTTGTTCTGCAGGCTGCTCGGACGCATCGCCGTTCACCGGGAAAAACTTCTCAAGGAACAAAACTACCATCGTTCGCCAGGCTTTCCAGTTGTGCGAACCTTTGTCCTGGTATAACGTCACGGGGAAGCCTCTCTTCTCGCAGCCTATACGGAATCGTCTGCCTTTGTACAAGAACACATCACCCTCCGTCACACCAATCCAGTATTGCGCCGGTTCAATATCGCCGGGTAGTTGGCGCCGATAGATAACCGGGCAGAACAGACCGACCTTGTCGTATCGTCCGGTCTTGGCAATGACTGCTGCTTGGCGTGCACCGCAACTCAGTCCCGCTATCGCGCGCTGCGTACGCGCGGTATCCACATTATAATGCGCTTGTACACAGTCGTCAATCTCGAAGAATGTCTGTTCAAACTCCCCGCGCAATATCGATCCGTAATGGAACAAACAGTGTATAAGCGATTTGGGCTCATCCACATCGGTCGTGTCAAAACGCTGGCAGTAGGGGAATGCAACCACCATCGGACGAATCAGCCCGTTGCCGATCAGGCTGTCCAGCGTGTATCGGATGTTTCCGTCACGCAGCCACGAGTAGTGGTTGCCGTGAATGCCGTGCAGCAGATAGACGAGCGGATACTTCTCGTCGGCATTGGCATCGTAGTTCTCCGGCGTATAGACGCACACCCGTTGGATGATATGCGACGAGTCACCGCGAAACATGATCGTATCAACCCGCGAGGCGGATATACGGCTGACAACTGCTGTCAGCATGATGAATAGGATAAATATGTGTCTTTTCATATTATAAATATGTATTAATGTGTCATTTCTTTTTCCAGTTGTGCCCAACGTTCCGCTGCCCCGTAGCCGAACTTCTGCATCGTGGTGCGGATATGTTCCGGTGAGGCGATACGCTCGGGGTGAGATTTTGAGAAAAACTTATCTGCATAACAGATCACCTTCTCCTCGATCGTTTCCGGCAGAAAGTCTTGCTCCGGAAGCGGCAACCGCTCGGCAATGATCTGCTCTCTGGTGAGTCCGCTGCCTGTGTGCCGCTCCGCTACGCGCGCGTGCATGTGCAATCCTTCTTTACGTAGTATCTCCGCACCAATATACCCGTGACGGATGTACGGCTCTGTGCCCTTGCATAGTATCCCTGGAGCATCGCAGCACACGATACCAATATCGTGCAACATCGCCGCTTCCTCCACAAACTGCCGGTCAATCATCCACTCCGGATGCTTGTCGCACACCTCCAGCGCCATCTCTGCCACCTGCCGCGAGTGATGCATCAGCAACGCTTTCAGTTCCTCCTGCCCAGCGTAGTATTTGTCAATTAATCCAAGGTAATCCATTGCTTAAATAAATTTCAAACTATTAACTGTCCCATAAATTGGGACACTTGAAATTTCAGTTACATCACCTATTAGCAATTTACCATCAGCAGTAGGTAATTTCAAAGCGTGACAATTTGTCACGGTTTCATTGCTTTCTGTTTTAAGACGCTGTTAATGTTTGTGTCATGATTTTATTTGTTTTCAGGTGGGGGACAATTTGTCCCCCTACTCATATGTCGCATTGCGTAAACTTTCTCTGCATTCATCCCTCACAAATTACCACGCAAAGATACAAAAAAAATCTCACATTTGCAAGTTTTTCAAGAAAAAGTTATGGAAAACAATAACTTTTCTATAAAATTTCTCAGCAATCATTTGCTTTTGTCAAATATTTTTCGTATCTTTGCACGTGAATTCGAATTAAACACTTAGCCTATGACAAACCAGCATCGTAAAGGCGGTGCAATACATATAAAATAAAGCGTAATAAGCCAAAACTTGATGGTTAGAAATCTCGACAGTTTCACAACCATTATACAACTTCAAGCATGGTTTATGCACGCTCACGTTATTAGCGTGAGTTTTCCGTGTGTAAATTTGAAGTTGTAAGGTAGTCGAGAACCTCTAATCATCAAATGAAGCGACGAAAAGTCACGCTTTTGCTATGTTTATGAGTGAATAATACGTAAAAACATAATCGGAGTGTTGCCGAAAATCCGCTAAAGAGTAGGCTATCTAAGAATTTACAAAATGAAAAAATTATTATTGACTTTGGCGTTGTCAATCAGCCTTTCTGCATTTACGCAAACAATTCCTTTTGATGAGTGGTGGCTAAATGCTCAATTAACAGGCATTGAAGTACAATATGGATTAGAGCGCAAAGATTATTGTGGACTATGCATTAGAAAACTATATTCAGATGAATACAAGCAGATTAAGTGGGAAATCGTCAATGATAAACCATTTGCAATCTTTTGTAATTATTGTGGGATTGACAAAATATATGTAAGATTGTATGATGGCTATAAATCATTCGTTTTCGGAGGTAAATATTCTCGAGTATTTTTTGCTATTTACAAACAAGGAGAATTACAAATTCCATTTGCAATTGAGTCATACGAAAATATAGAACATAATTTAGTTGACATAGACAAGGAGAAGTACACGTATAGTGGTCAGTAATGAATGAGTATGTGGAATATAGATGATTTTAGGAATTTCCAAGCTATATATATCGGGAAAAACATAGATATGAGCACCCCGATAATGAGATATACTTCGTTGCGCACGTTGGAACAAATTATGCAAAATCAACTTTATGTGAGCAAAAGGAAATGTTATGATGATCCGCACGAAAGAGGTAATTATACAAATAGATCCATGTCGTATCCGTTTGAATTCATGAGCAGAAAGACAAAAGAAGAACGTATTGCGCATGAAAAAGAAAACGTGATATTTTACGAAAACATTGAGAAATCATACGATACATTAACATCTTGTTGGACATATTCACAAAAAGAGAAACTTGAAATGTGGGAAATGGATGGGAATCGTGAAATTTTAATAAAAACAACAATAGGGCAATTATTATCAGCTATAGATACACGAGATTTCCACACTATTGTATGTGATAAGATGCTGTATTGCCAAAAAGAAGGCCCCAAAGGTTCATTGCATGATTTTCTGTTTCTAAAAGAAGGAAATTTTGATGTGGAAGAAGAATTGAGGTTTTATTTCTTTACAGATAGACATAATGAAGTAAATTATTATCAATTGCCATTGTATCATAACTTGTTCTTTAACACTATTATTGTTAGATTGATGAATAAGGATAAAATATCTAATGTGGAAAAAATGTATCCTATATTAACTAACTTTATCAAAACATCTGTTTTATGAAACGTATAGTTACTCTATTTTTTATTTTTATGAGTCTAACCATGGTCGCTCAAACCAAATTCTCTGGGATTGTAATAAATCAACAGTTTAGTACATTTTGTACAGAGATGTCCAAGAAATACAAGCGTAATCCTAATCATCAAATACCAGAACCTAATTCTCAGCAAGTTTTATGTGAGTTTTACCTTACATTTCTAGATATAGAAGGTTGTCACCTAAATGTTTTTCGCAAAGATAACTCAAATGAAGTTCAAGAATTGGCAATTGTCATTCCGTCAGATAAATCCGTTCAATCTTATGGAGAGAAAGGATTAAAACACTATGTAATAGGTTTGAAGAACTTTACTCACGTGTTTGAAATATATAGAAAGAAATATGGCAATAACTATAAGAGATATACTATTGAACGCAATAGTTGGGATGAAATAGGAGTTGAATGGAAATTGTCTGATGTAAAAATATTGCTTGAAATTTGTCGAAGTAAGAATTCCGAAGATGAAGAGTATCATAGTCCTACAGTGATGTATATTGTCGAAGAAAACAGAAAATATCAAAACACGACAATAGATGACATATAATCATATTATCTAATTGCATAGACAATGAAAACAAAATGGGTTATTATTAGTTGCTTAATAGTGGGAACCGTTGAATTCTGTTCTGCGCGCACAGTCAAAATCGGCAGATTTGAATGTTTACAAGGTACCCGTATGTCTATTTATGCTTGCGGAAAATCTCCCCAACAGTGGGACTATATTTACATAGATTCCCCATGGGCTAAGCCCTTCTTCATAGAATATCAGAATTTGGATAAGTTTCTTGATTATACTTTAAGAGCAGCAGAATTATACAATCAGTGGACTGCTGAACTAAAAGGAATGAAGGATGTTCCGATGTGTACAAGACACATAGAGTCCATTACTGATGTTCTTATATTGTACTACAATGGGCACAGTTATTACAGCATAGAGGGAAAATATCAGTCGGCAAAACGAATGAAATTTTCTTATGATTTCTTTTTAAATAAAATAGGAAACACTTTCGTCGAATGTAATATTTGTGATACATATAATAATCTATCATTTTATCTTGATGCTGAAGGAATAGATGATTTTATATATGTTCTTCAGCATGCAACAGAGAGATACGTAAACAATCCTAACGTCAAAGCGGAAAACGTATTGGATAATCTATTAAAATAATACGAAACACGTTATTTTGTGAGCAAATAATTTTAACCATTAATACTTTTAGTAGTAAACATCATGAAACCCTTCATCCAAAATCTGCTTGTGTCAAGTATCTGTTCAATCATCTCGGTATGTGTTTTTGTTGGTCTTCTTTGGGGCATTGACACAATTGAAGATCGCCGTAATGCTGAGGCAAATAAGCCTCTAAACGAAAAAGTTCTTGAGTACTTCGAAGAGAATAGTATCACGTACGAGCAGCTCGATTCTCTTGAATACCAATTTATACACAACGATTTTTGCTATACTTTTTTGTTTGATGGCTCAGAGTATATGACTGTTTATTCTGCTTGGGATACTGGTGTGCAAGATCACAATATGCTGCTTAACAATGCAAACGATATCGAGTTAGATAGACAGTATATCAAAGTGATGGTTCGCAATGACAATGTTGTGGGATTTGCAATAGAACAATTTGCAGATTCCAACACAGACATAGATCAGTTATTGCCTCGCATTCTTAATATTCTGGAATCATGCACTGTGACATTCGCTGAGCGAACCTCTACAAATTAGATTTGACCCATAAACCAAAAAATATCCAAGTCAACAATCAGTCATCAAGTGCATTCCTAATGCATTCCTAATCCGTTTCCGATGCATTTTCGATGCAATTCCGATCCGTTTACGGAGCAATGTTGGGAGTGAGCGCTGTCATGATGTGTAGAATCATGATTGCTTGATGCGGTAATCTCCGCCCATGTCGTCTGAACATAATTGTTCGGCAAGGGTGTTCATGTTGTGGAACATGCTATAGTCGGTATCAGCAGGTACACCTGCGAAATCCGACATCTCAGCCAGTTGCCATGGCGATAAGATGAGCAGTTGTCCCATCTCGCACAGCTGATGTCTGCGCATCTCTGGATTCCAGCCGTTGGGCATTGGCTCCTTCTGCAAGTGAATGAGCGGCAAGGCTTGTTCAATGCAGTCTTTAACCAGTTGTTGTTCGCCTTTGGAGATTCCCGGTGTAACCAATACAGCCCCGTCTTTGGCTGCTTGTATCCAGCTCTCACGGCAGATACGGAAATCGTCGGTAGTCTCGTAAGGTGTTGAATAATCACGGTTGCCGTTGATCATCCGCCAGCGATGACAAAAGACTTGCTCTTTCCACGGACGCCGTAACAGAAAGAGGTTGCCGTACGCCGCGTAATCATGTCCGGCTATCGTTATGTGTTGGCGATGCCTAAACAAATCCGGATACTTGGCGCGCATGATTGCCCGACGGGGATTGTCTTGCACGTAGCGGATGATATTAGCCAGTTGTCCTTTGCGATAGCAAATAGTATCGTCGTAGTTGTCCTCAAATAGTGGCTTCAGGCCTTGTTCTGCATAGTAATCCTCGCGTTGCTTACGAGAGGAGTGGGCTAATGTGTATCGATCAATGGAATCAGCCATATATGGCTGATCTATAGTCCGGTACGCTTGCGTGCAACCGATCTTGAAGCCGCGGATGATCTCACCGATGCCGACATCCATAGGATCAAGCACCTGTAGGATGCCATGGAAATGATCCGGCATAATCTGATGCCCTAACAGACGCAGTCGGCGACCATGAGTGCCATGGAGATTCGGAATCGCCAACCAATTCTGTTCAACCGCTTGCCCCAGTTCTGTTAGCACAACAGCCGGATGGGTTAGGTCATTATTCAGTTCGCCGAATGCGTGGGTGCGCTTGTATGTAACGATTGTGATATGGTATATGCCGCGTGCCGTGTAATCCCGCCATACAGAATGAGGGCGATGGACATAGTTCAGCAGTCCATCGTGCTCTTTCCAATATGTGTACCAGTCAGTCACCATAGTAGTCCTATCTCAGTCGTAGTAATCCGCCATATATGGCGGATGCAAGCCATTGTATCTTAGTTAATTAGATTACCTCAAGCCGTTGAGGAGGGCTTTGGCGGGCATGCGTTTCTTGCCGGGGAGTTGGAGTTCAGTGAGACTGATCTCGCCGTCGGCACATTGCAGACTAATCGGCCCGTGGCCTTTCTCCGTGGCGAAGACTTTCACATTCTCGTAGGTCGTCCCGCCTATCGTCAGGTTGCACCACGCCGCAGGGTAGGGACTGAGTCCCCGAACAAAGTTATGCACTTCGGCAACAGTCTTGGTCGTATCAATCTCACATGTCTCCTTGAAGATCTTCGGTGCGGGACGCAGTTCACCGGCCTCAATCTCTGCCTGTGCTGTAGTCGGCAAAGGCGTGCCTTCCGCGTCGGATTTTGCAATCAAATCCACCGTGCGCACCACAAGCCCTGTTCCTAATTCCATGAGCCTGTCGTGCACCGAACCCACATTCTCGTTATCGCCAATAGGTATTCGCTCTTGCAATATCACATTTCCTGTATCAATCTCATGCTTGAGCATGAACGTCGTCACACCGGTCTCTTTGTCGCCGTTGATCACCGCCCAGTTGATTGGCGCAGCGCCTCTGTACTGTGGCAATAGCGAGGCATGCAGGTTGAACGTCCCCAGCCTCGGCATTGCCCAAACAACCTCCGGCAACATCCTGAACGCCACAACAATCTGCAGATCCGCCTTGTAACTTCTCAACTCCTCCACAAACGCCTCGTCTTTCAGTTTCTCCGGCTGCAGCACCGGCAATCCCACCGATAGCGCATATTCTTTCACTGCCGAATACTGCACATGATGTCCGCGACCTGCCGGCTTGTCAGGCATCGTCACGACTGCCACAATCTCATACCCGCCTTCGACCAGTGCCTTCAACGGCGCCACGGCAAACTCCGGCGTACCCATATATATGATTCTCATTTGCCCCACTGTAGTTTGTCCTTCAATGCTTGTATAAATGAATGCTCCTCCAACTGCACCACCTTCGTCGTATAAGGCGCTTTCTCTATGTGTAACTGCACCTCGTTGACCAGCGACCGACTCCTACCGTCCACCGAAATCAGGTAGTTCCCGTTACGGCTGCTGATCTTCAGGTCGATCGTCCAGTCATCGGGTATAACCAGCGGCCGAACCGACAGCCTGTGCGTGGCGATAGGCGACAGGATGATTGCCTTCACATGCGGCTCCATCAACGGACCGCCCACACTCAGGTTATATGCCGTCGAACCCGTCGGCGTGGATATAACCAGCCCGTCTGCCTCGTAGGAATGCAGGTGCTCGCCATTGACGCTCACGTCAATAATGATCATCGATGACAATCCCGACTTCATCACCGCTATCTCATTCAGCGCGAACGGCGCAGACAGGTGTCCGCCTTCGCCTTCCACACACAGCAGCGAACGCTGCTCTATCGTGTAGCGTCCCTTGATGAGTTGCTCCATGATGATGTCCACCTGATTCGTCTGCACCTCGGCCAGGAACCCTAAGTGCCCGCAGTTAACGCCTACAATCGGAATATTCTTGTTCCCGATGATCGACGCAGTCGTCAGGAACGTCCCGTCGCCGCCGATAGACAGCGCGAAATCGATCATGTTCCCTTCCTCCGTGAACGCTCGCCACGCCTCGTCTTCCGCAGGGAAAGCCGGGTACTCCCTCAGGTTCATTTCTTGCCTCAGTTCTTGCGACAGATAGACATCCACCTGCCTGAGTTCCATGAACTCCAATAAGTGCGACACCTCATCCAAGGTGTTGTGTTTCATTGCATTACCGAAAATCGCTATTTTCATAAGCCTCTAATAGTTTTCGTAAATCACTCTTCAGTCCCTCGCTTGCCTCAACCAACGGCAGACGCACATTCCCATTCGCCACGCCCTGTATCTCCAGCAGCGCCTTGATGCCTGTCGGGTTCCCCTCGGCAAACAATGCCCGGATCAGCCCGTCCAGTGCTTCCTGCCCGGCCATCGTCGGCTGATGCACCAGTCGCATCGTGTCCTCCGGCAGGGCGTTCGACAGCACAGAAATCAATCCGTGCGCACCTGCCATCATCAGCGGAACCGTCAGCCCGTCGTCGCCCGAAAGCACCACAAACTCGCTGCCTCGTGTCCCGCGGATGATTGTCTCTATCTGCTCTTGCTTGCCCGACGCCTCTTTCACACCGATGATCTGATGCGGATAAGCCGCTGCCAAACGCAACACGGTCTCGGGCAACATATTCACCCCCGTTCGTCCGGGCACATTATATAGTATCACCGGCACAACCGATGCCTCGGCAATCGCAGCAAAGTGTCTGTACAATCCCTCTTGCTGCGGTTTGTTATAGTACGGACACACACTCAGTATCGCCGCATAATCCCGCTTCAACTCCTCTCTCAGCAGTCCCAATCGCTCCACAACTTCCTGTGTGCAGTTACCGCCCACGCCCAGCACCAACGGCACTCGACCTGCCACATGTTCCACAATCGTCTTCCTGACGAACGCCTGTTCCCGTGGTGTCATCGTCGCCGCCTCACCGGTCGTACCCAGCACAACCAGAAAATCCACCTTCGCCTCTATCTGCCTGTCCAGTATCCGCCTCAGTGCCGCCTCATCGACCTTTCCCGTCTCCGTAAATGGCGTCACCAACGCTGTTCCTAATCCCGTTATTCTCATGCATTTATCATTTTTAGGTAATAAACAATCTGTTCTGCAATCTGCTCCGGCTCGGGTTCGTCCTTTGGGCTCGGGGTACCCGCAAGCATCGCGCCGTGGGGTGATAGACTCACCATCATATCCAGTATCCCCTGTTGGTCTTTCTCCTCGACTTGCTCAAACCGCAGCCCCGCCTTGAACGTCGCATCCACAGCCATCACGATATACTGCGTTCCCAGATAGTAATGCGTACTCAGATCCATCAGCAGATCAAACCGCTGCGAGGGTAGGGCACTCATCGCTTCCTCACGCACCTTCCCCAGTCGGTTGAAATCTTTCTTGGGCTCATACCCCACAACCTCCACCATTATCCCGTCCCGTTCCAGCTGTTTGACCAGCAGTGCTATCCCCTTGTCATCCACGCCTTGTTCATACACCACAGCCACCGACCGAACCTTGCTATAGTTCGGAAAAACCACTTCTCGTTGTGGCATGTTCTTTTTCTTATATCTGAATAACCAATTGTCTATCATCTAAATTGTTTTTATTAGTCTTTAATAGTTGACCTAACCCTGAATCATCTCCAAGAATTCTGCTTCGCTGACCACCCGTACTCCCAGCTCTCTCGCCTTCTCCAGCTTACTCGGTCCCATATTCTCCCCTGCCAGTATAAAATCCGTCTTTTTGCTCACCGACCCGCTGTTCTTGCCCCCGTAGTCCTCGATCATCTGTTTGTACTCTTCCCTCGAGTGCTCGCTGAACGTTCCCGATATCACAATCGTCTTCCCTTCCAGCACCTGCGGAACCGCTAAACGTTCATCCGTTGACTCGTTAACCGCCATCTGCACTCCCGCAGCTTGCAGCCGGGTGATAATCTCCAGGTTCCGTATGTCCGCAAAGTACCCCACAATATTCTCCGCAATCTGCTCGCCGACATCCTCAATAGCCATCAGCTCCTCCTTGCTCGCCCATTGCAGCGCGTCAATCGACTTAAACCGTTTGGCGATCTTCTTCGCCGTCGTCTCGCCGACCATCCTGATTCCCAACGCAAACAGCACCCGTGCCCACGGCACTTGTTTCGACTGCTCAACCGAAGCAAGGATGTTCTGCGCGGACTTCTCTCCCAACCGTTCCTGTGCCGCCAGATCTTCCTGACGCAAGTCATAGATATCCGCTATCGAGTGCAGCAACCCTTTGTCATACAGCAGCGCAATTGTCTCACTTCCTAAGCCCTCTATGTTCATCGCCTTCCGGCTAACGAAATGCTCCAACTTCCCCTTCAACTGTGGCGGACAACTCACCTCGTTCGGGCACCGCCACGCTGCCTCGCCTTCCACCCGTACTAGCTCTGTCCCGCACTCCGGACATGTCCTAGGAAATCCGGAAAATCCAGAACTGCTAGAACTGCCAGAACCTCCGGAATCGTCAGTCTCCTCCTTCCCCACAATCTTTGGTATAATCTCTCCTCCTTTCTCCACATACACCCTGTCACCTTCCGCTATCCCCAGCTGCCGTATAAAATCCTCATTATGCAGCGTCGCTCGTTGCACCATCGTTCCCGACAACTGCACCGGCTCAAGGTTAGCAACAGGCGTCACTACACCCGTTCGTCCCACCTGATACGTGATCTGTTTCAGTAGCGTCAGTTGCCGCTCCGCCGCAAACTTATACGCTATCGCCCAACGTGGCGACTTGGCGGTGTAGCCTAACTCTTCCTGTTCGGCGAGGTTGTTCACTTTCAGCACTATACCGTCCGTTGCCACAGGCAGATTCTTCCGCTCCGTGTCCCAATAGGCGATGAACGCCATCACCTCGTCCACATCCTTGCAGACCTTGATTGCCTCGCTCACGGGGAATCCCCATTGTCGTGCCAACTCCAGCCGCTCGTAGTGCGTCTTCCCGGGCAACTGCTCGCCTAACATATAGTACAGGTAACACGTCAATCCTCGTCGTGCCACCTCTTTGCTGTCCTGTAACTTCAACGTCCCCGACGCCGCGTTCCTCGGGTTTGCAAACAGCGGTTCTTCGTCTTCTTCCCGTTGCTTGTTCAACGCCTCAAACCGCTCCCACGGCAGCAGCACCTCTCCCCTGAGCTCCAACCGATCAGGTATTCCTGAACTAATTAGGCTTTTTTCTTTGAGTGAAACGGTCTTTTCTCTTTCGACTAGCGATTGCGGTATCTCCGCAATCGTCTTTATGTTCGCCAGCACATCATCGCCCTCCGTCCCGTCCCCTCGCGTCACGGCGTGTACCAGTTTACCTTTCTCGTACCACAGCGATATACTCAGTCCGTCGTACTTCAGCTCCGCCACGATCTCCACGCCCTGCGGTAACTTTCTCACCCAGTCCTCAACTTCCTCCCGCGAGTACGTATTCGCCAGCGATAACATCGGATACCTGTGCCGTATCCTCGGAAAACTGTCAATCTTACCGATATCTGATCCTACCCGCTGCGTCGGCGAGTTTGCATCATACAACTCCGGATGTTTGGCCTCCAGCTCTTGCAACCGGTGCATCTTCTCGTCAAACTCTCGGTCGGACATAGTCGGAGCAGACAGAACATAATACTTGTAGTTCTGTTCCGCCAACTCTTCCCGCAGCGCCTTGATCTCTTGTTCTGCGGTCACTCCTGTCTGTTCTATGGGTAAACTGTCAAATAAAGTCACGGGCATTGTATTATTGTTTCCATTTCTTCAAGGTGGTCATTTCCCGAACGAGGGTTTGACCGGTAAATGGTGTGTGTTTGATACCTTGCTTGGCTGGTGCGGACAACTGAACGTCCGAATTCTTGTGGAAAACGAAGTTACCCATACCCTTGTGCAGGTAATCGTACGCAACAAGAATCAAGTAATAGTCCGTCATGTGCTTGATACTAAAATTCCGTGCGAAAGGTGTAGAGGGAGCAATCACGCTTTCAGCAATGAAGTTGCCGTTATCGTCGTAGTGCCCGACCGAAAAACGCTTGCAAGTTAGTGGTATGACGTTGCTTCCAAACTCCCAACTGCAATCGTCGTACAGGACGTAAATGCTCTTATCTGATTCAATCATATCCGTCGCAACAGCTTGTGCCCAAATATAGTCAATCCAGAAGTAACTATTGGTAATCTTATTCTCGGGCAGGAACGTTATGCCACACGTTTCGGGATTATTGAAATACCAATAATGAATCATGTCTTGTTCTTTAATGTAGATATTGACAAGATCCCACTGCCCGAGCAAATTTTGCTCGGTAGGCTTCACTTCTGGCGCTGAGAACTTATGGTTCCATGTGTCGGGCAGCGACACGACTGCGTGCATAAATCCAGCGCGGCTTTGGTTCTTAAATTGAATACGGTTTTCTGTCTGGTTCAATATGATAAAGCCCATATTGCCCACTCTGTCGGTGGAATATTCAATGAAGAGAAGCTTGTCGTCAAGTACATAGTAGTGACGACTCTGGTTGAAGATAAACGTGACTTGGTCGTTTTCCGATTTTGTATAAGTGCCCGTATCCACGCTCTTGTCAGAGTATTTGTAAGTGCCGATGTTATAATAGATGTCTTTGTTGTCCACTAAATAATGCTCCAATACATTGTCTTTGCCGAAACGGAAATACTCGGTGTATGTGTTGCCCGAATCGGGGGGGGTGTTTGTTGACACGCCCCATAACCCTATCAGTAACTCTTCGGCTGATGGGGCTGGTGCTTCCGGTTCGTCTTGCTTCTTGCAGCCGCTGAGTGTTGTAATCCCCATGAGGAGGACGCTAATCACGACGGCAAGCGAATAGTGACATGTTCTCATAGCGCGAATTGTTATTTTTTTAGCAACTTAATGGATTTGATTCTGTCAGCATAATACACGCGAACGATATAAATACCGGCAGGCAGACTGGCTGCAATAGGGCAGGGAGACTCTTCGATACGTGTGATAGACTGAACGAGTGTGCCGGTGGTATTGTAAATCTCGTAGTACCCATTCTGCTCGCCCAGCTCGCCCACGTTCGTCAGCATAATATCGCCGTCGCTATATACCACTTTCACGTGTTCGATCAGCTCCTCCCCATGCAGCGGGATAGACAGCGTACTATCCAGCCTCAGTCCCACCAGCACCGGATCATGATCGCTGTAGCGGAAGATGCTCAGATCACTCGACTTGTCGTACGTATACTCGTCCGACTCGTCGGAGTTCACGTGCCAGGCTGCCATTCCCGTCACCTGTCGCAGCAGCGATTTGTTCGCAATAGCGTGGTCAAGGTATCCCGCTTGCTCACCAAACACGTACGAATAACTGCTATCCGCGTGGAAATAACGGTGCAGATCGTACATCCCCGCCTCAACGAACTTCTGTATCGGGTCTTCCTTCGCGTAGGCATTCAAGTCGCCCATGATCAGCAGGTCGTTATCCTCGTAGTAGTTCACATAGGCCTCAACGTTCTGCAGCACACTCATCGACTCCTGTACGCGGTTGTAGTTGTATGATCCTTGTCCGTCACCTTGGTCGGCGTTTCTGCCTGAGGCTGAACCGGATTTCGCCTTGAAGTGGTTGATGCTGTATATGAACCGTTCGTTGTTCTCTATCAGGATAAACCCTTGCACCATCTTCCTGTGACGTACTATCGAGTTGTTCTCCGACAGGATGCCCACCGGTTGTATCCTGTCGCTGTTATATACGAATCCCGCCTTCGTGTACGAACCGTCCAACGTGCCTTTATCCCGTATATAGTCATAATGGTCGCCCGTCTTTTCTTTCCAGTACTCCGTCAGATCAGCAGCAATCTCCGCCAAGGCTGCCTGACCTTGCTCGATCTCCACCAGACCATATACATCCGCGTGGATTGTTGCCAGCGCATTCTTTACCTTCGTACGTTGCTTCTGATGCTCGGAGTAACTATCCGGACCGTATCCCGTACCCAAACTCTGCACAAGGTAATACTCGAGGTTCGCACCGCAAACCAGCACGTTATGCTCACCGTTCATATCCACCGATGGCGGATTGTTCTCCAGCGCCTTGCGGGTGTTATTGCCTTCCCACGTGCCGGACACGTACTTCACGGTCGTCTCGTCCGTCTTCACGGCTTTCAGGTTGTGCAACCGCTCGCCGTTGCGTTTGTATCCGCAACCCGTCAGCGTGAACGGCGCTATGCTGTTCAGCCGGATCTGTTCCGAGTACGCCTCGCTGAGTGGTAGAGCCTGGTTCGTCGGCGAATAGATCCTCCGCACACTCATCGTCAGCCCCGTGAATCCGCTGTAACCGTAGTTCCTGTTCACAATCACCGGCACGTTGAACTGTATCGTGTCGCCTTCGTTCCGCTCACGGATGGCTTTGTTCGACCACGTAGCGGCATCCGGCACGTCAATCACATAGACTTTCGCCTGTACCTCTCCGCCCATGGCGAGCATCAACCCTGCGGCAACCGCCGCAAATAGCTGTTTTCTGATGGTATTCATATCTGATTTCTTACTTCACAAATTTCTGCCCTTGCTGAATCACGATCCCCTCGTACGATGCATCCACCTGCATGCCCAATATATTGTACATCGGCTTCGTCACATCCAGCATCTTGCCTGTCTGCACCTTCTCCACGGCATCCTCTTTCGGCGTAGTCTCAAACTCCGTCACGATCTCTTGCTCGCCGTTGTTCTCCGTGTACAATGTATATATGCTTCCGCCCTCGCCGTCGCTCACTGCGCCGTACGATGCGTCCGATGGGCTGATGTTCACCTTGTCGAAGTCCGCGCTACCGAAGCCCGACAAGGCCGGACCACCGTTCTCGTCAACATACTTCCCGAACTTCAATCCTTTCAGCCTGCGCATTGCTGCTGCGTTCGCGGGTATCGAACGCACAACCATCCGCACGGCATCAAACGTGATCGTCGCCGACTCCACACCCACGATAGGCGCAATACCTTCCGCTGTCAGCGTGCCCTCACCGGTGATGATCACATCGCCCGTTGAAGCAATAACCACATCCGCCGTGATGCTCGATTCGTCGTTCAGCACGATCGTCAGCGGCTCGCTACCCGAATAGTCAATAGCCGTACCTTCTATCTCGCCGCTGATCTCCAGACCCGTCAGCGTCAGCGTGTTCTCGTCCACGTCATACACAAGCGTTCCGTCGCCGTTGATATCCACTACACTCGTCGTCGGATCAACCATCACCGTATCGCCGCCAATCACCACTACCGACGATCCCGGTCTCTCCTCAATCGACAATATCGGTCCCGGATACTGCTCCCACTCGCTGTTCCGCTTGTACGCATCCACCGACTCGGCTGGCACGTACAGCGGCGCATTGCTGCTCATACCGAGGAACACCGTGTTACCCAGATCCGGAGGTGTCACAGCCATGCAGATCATCTCTTTCAAACCGCTGCAATCGCCGAATGCATTGTTGTCTATCGTCGTCACACTCGCAGGGATCGTTATGCTCTTCAGACTCGTGCAACCGTAGAACGCATTCCAACTGATCGTGGTCAGATGATTGCTCAGTTCTGCACTCTGCATGTAACTGCAGTCATAGAATGCATAACTGCCCACCGTGGTGATCGCACTGTCCAGATACAGATGCAGTACCTGCTCCACATAGTCCTTCTCGTGCCACGGAGCGTACTTCCCGTACGAATAGTCCGGCATCTCGCCCTCGCCCCACAGGAACATATTCCCGTCACATTCCAAGTGAGCCGTTATCATATTATTCAATCCCCACGTCATCCCCTCGCAAACATAAAGCGGCAAATCAAGCAGGTTGCTTTTAACTTGGAACCCATCATCGCGCATGCGTACTTCTGGCAATACACCGGTCTCTTGCCAGTCAGAACTTTGCGTCAGCACACCAACCTTTATACTCTCTGCGCCATCCGGGATTGAAAGTATACCTCTGGCTACAAACCCCTCAATAGCTGCGTGGCCGTTGGCAAGCACCGTTATGCCCGACGCTCCTATCATTCCCGAACTTTCTATTTGCTCCCATTCCCATTCACTTTGTTTTTCTCCACCTGCGAAGCTGGATAGCTCGCCATAGTCTTCACGTGGCCTGCCTTCTAAGATGTAGTCTGCGCCGCACTCTTCCCATGTCCACATCTGATAACCTGTTCTCGCACTGTTGTCGGTGTCCATAAACAGATCAACGACTTTGACATTATAGTGAGTGGTCGTATCCCCTTCAGCCTGACCTGTCGGATTCTGGGCTATATCATTGTTGAACTCCGCGTAGAAGTAGATGTAGTCCGCATCCGTGCAGAACCGCACACGGTACAAGTAATCATAAATGGAACGATCGTCCACTGTATCCTCCACCAGATAGTCTGACGGTACTCTCTCCCAATCCGAGAATCTCCCGTCAATCGTAATACTCGGCGCCTGTTGCGCCATTACACTCTGCACCTGCGTCATCACACAGATTACACTTGCCACTCCGGCAATCAGCATCGTACAAATCCGTTTCATAACCTTGGTATTTAGATCTTAGTTTTACATTTTCGATCCCATTCCCGTTGCTCCTCGGTTCAGCTCTCGGCGTTAAGTCGCCGAGCGTATTTCCTATTTCCGCGACAAAGTTACGAAAAATTTTGCATAAATGCAAATAATTCCCGTTTTTTTTCGCATTTTTATGCATTTTTTTGCTTTTTTATTTGCATCTTTCATTTATTTTTTGTACCTTTGTTGTCAGTTTCCGTTCTTGCCACCCATGTCCCTCACACAACGCCCACGCAACGCCCACGCAGCACTCACACAGCGCCTACGCAGCACTCACACAGCGCACTTGCAGAACTGTTACCGACCAAAAACGAGACCGGAAGCACCCCTCACCATAGGATACCCACAACATAACCATAAGATAACCATAGGATAAAACGCCTATTTTTCAATTTGTTAACAGATACTATATATATACTAGTATATATATACTTTAAGATAAAAAATCATGGCAAAAGTAAGCAGAATTGACGGCTCAAAAGTCAGCGGAAAAACCAACAAAAAGAGCGACTTAGTGCACCGTACACGCAATGGCGCGGAGCATCAGTACCACATGAATCCCTACAAAGGCCCTGCCACCCCAGCGCAGAAAGCCCACCGCGCCCTGCATGGCAAGATCAGCGCCATCCTCAATCCGCTAATGGTCGATCCCGAGCAAGTGCGCCTACTCACACAAGAGATGGAGAACTACAACCGCGAGCACATGTTCGATAAGTTCCCCACCGTTCGCAAATATGCCTACTGGAAGATCCGGCAGCAGCTCTTGCAGCAAACTCCCCCCAAGCAGCAGAAACCTACCGCCCGTACTCCTCTTCCGCGTGGCGTAACCCTGCAAATCAAGCCCTTTGCCGAACTCGCTGCCCCTGAACTCTACGAGATCCTCAAGTCGCGTTTCGCGGTCTTTGTGCTCGAACAAGGCATCCGTTACCTTGATGAAGACGGCCTCGATCTCGCTGCCACGCACCTCTCTCTGCGCAACAAAGGGCAGGTCGTTGCCTACGCGCGCCTCTACGAACTCCCTGAAGACAATGCCCCCGTATTCAATACCATTGGCGTACTCGAGCCCCAACCGCGCATCCTACGTGCCGGACGAATGCTCACCACCGACCGGGGCAAAGGCTACGGGCGTATCCTCATGCAGCATCTTGTCGCCGAAGCCAGACGACAAGGCGCCGGAATCCTCCGCATCCACGCGCAACTTACAGCCGTCCCCTTCTATCGCCACTTCCGCTTCCGCATGATCGGCGAACCCTTTATCGAAGCCGGCATAAACCATGTCCTCATGGAGCGCAAATTGACGAAATCCGTTACAAAATAAAAAAAGTTCGGGAAATATTTGCAAATTTGCAAAATTTTTCGTATCTTTGTAGCCTCAATTGTGTGCGTCCGCGTAGAACGCTGCGCGTGCATGCAAAATAGAGGTGCGTGTGCACGGACACAATAAAGTAAACTTAATCGATTAATCGATATGAAAAGCAAACTGTTTTTTCTCCTTTCGCTGCTCATGGTGAGCGTGCTTGTTATGGCAGAGCCCAAGCCTCTGCGTGTGCTTGTTCTGGGCGATGACCCTATGATGGTCAGTGATCCCGCTTCCGGCTCTGTCGGTTACGCCACAATGCTCCAGCCGCTGTTTGATGCTGCGGTGACTGTGGACGTACAAGCCTCGGCTGCGCTTCTCCCGAGCGATCCGGCTGCGTTGCTCCAGCCCGCAAAGAAGGGCGACATCGTCTTGCTCTGCAAGCTTCCTGTGGAAATGGAAGTTGAGGGCAAACTCCAGTCGGATGTCTATCTTGACCAGCTGCTCCCTATCATTCCGCTCGCCAAAAAGAAAGGCGTCAAGCTCGTCTGGCTCACACCGGCATGTGTCCGTTACTTCACTGCTGACAGCATCCAAGTGCACCGTCAGGGCATCTACCCCGATGTTGTTCGCCGTCTGTGCAAACGTGACGCCCAGCAGCTCATCGACCTCGAGCAACTCACCTTCGACTGGCTCACCGAAGCCGGATTGGACAGCACGGCTGCGTTCTTTGTCCCCGTACAACCCGCTACACCTGTTGCTGCCCACAAGGTAGCGCGCGAAGGCGTGCTCCTCAACGAAGCCGGTGCACAGAAGGTCGCACAACTCATCGGCGACGCTATACGTGCCGACAAAAAGAATGTATTGTTCAAACGCTTGCGTATCGAAGAGCAAAGTAGTAATGAAAAAAAGTAGAATCATAATGAAGAACCGAATAATTATCCTTGCAGCCCTGCTGCTCGGTGTATCAACTACGTACGCTCAGCAACTCGAACCGCTGCCCTACGGCGATATGGAGAGTTGGGTGGTTCGTCTCATCAAGGAGAGCCGTATCATCGGTGGACAGACGCGCGCCATCTATTGCCTCGGCAAGTCCGATACGATCCGCGTCAATCAAGCGTACGACTACCTCCGTTCGGGTAGCCCATGGTCGAGTAGTAATGCCTACGCCAAGGTCTCCGGAGTGGAGAAGGGCGCTTGTACCATGCGCCCCGAGAAACGCGAGGACGGCGGACACTGCTGCCGTCTGGATGTGGAACTCCAATCAGTCAAGGCACTTGGCATAGTCAATGTCTCCGTCGTGGCGGGGGGTACACTCTTCACCGGTCGCACCATCGAACCGATCAAGTCCACCGACAATCCGAACAAGAACATCGAGTGCGGCGTCCCCTTCACCAAACGCCCCAAAGCGCTTGTGTTGGACTATAAGTGCCGCATATCGCCCGAACAGACGATGACCAGCACCAAGGGCGGTGGCAAACCCAAGACCATCGCCGGACATGACTGCGCACAAGCGTTCATGATCCTTATCCACCGCTGGGAAGATGCCGACGGAAACATCCACGCCGTGCGTGTCGGTACTGCCATGCAGCGCTTCGAGAAAACCGTCAGCACATGGCAGAATGCCCACCGCATTGAGGTGCATTACGGTGATATAACCAAACAGCCGTTCTACAAACCGTACATGGCGCTCAAAAAAGACATGTACGCCATGAACTCCAAAGGCAAGATGGTGAATGTCATTGAGGAAGGTTGGGATGACACAAAAGCGCCCACGCACATGTTCATTAACTTCTCCGCAGGATCACAAGAGGCTTATGTCGGACGCGAAGGTAACACCCTCTGGGTCGATAACATACAACTCGAATATTAACTGATTGCTGATTACTGATAGCTGACTGTTGTGCTAACTGACTGGACATTGATCGAACAGATTACGCTTGGCATCTTTGCCCTCGCGTGGTTGTATCAGGTGTACTTCTATTTGAGGTACATCCTCGCCGCTGTTCGTCGCACCAGACATGGGGTCCCCAACACAAACCAACAAAGTGTTTGTGGTGGGGAGGAGCGGAGGCATGGGACGCTTTTATACCGCGATGCGGTATCTGTTGCGTCCCCATTGCCGAACGCGGGAGTGAGTGTCATAGTCTGCGCACGCAACGAACTCGCGAACCTGCGCGACTTCATGCAAGCCCTCCTCACGCAAGACTACCCCGAGTACGAGGTGATCATCGTCAACGACGGCAGTGTGGACGACACGCGCACCTATCTCGAGTACTGGCAGAAGCGCTACAAGAACCTTCGTCTGACCTTCGTTCCCGTTGGCGCTAAGATCACCTCGACAAAGAAACTTGCTATCACGCTCGGTGCGAAAGCCGCACAATATGACTACCTGCTGCTCACCGATGCCGACTGCCGTCCCGAATCAACCCACTGGATCAGTGAGATGATGTCCGGCTTCACAGGCCAACAGCCAATGGCCAAAAGCCAAGAGCCAATCGACATCGTCCTCGGCTTCGGCGCCTACTTCGTCAAACCGACGCTGCTGAACCGGATGATTCAGTTCGATACGCTCTTCAACGGTTTGCAATACCTCGGCATGGCTGCTGCCGGTCACCCGTACATGGGCGTAGGACGCAACCTCGCGTATAGCAAACGGCTGTTCTTTGCGCACGGAGGCTTTGTCGGCTTGCTCGACAATAAAGCCGGTGACGACGACCTGTTCGTCAACCGCGAGGCAACCCGACAGAACACAGCCGTAGTCTGCACCCGCAACAGCCTGACGTGGTCTGTACCCAAATCCTCGCTTGCTGACTGGCTTCGCCAGAAACGCCGTCACCTGAGTGTTGCACCTAAGTACAAGCCGTCCACCAAGTTCCGGCTCTGCCTCGAGCCCTTCACCCGCGGACTGCTCTACGCCGCATTGATAGCACTCATCGTGCTCTACTGCCAACAGCTAACGGCTCTCGGGGTCCCCACAACTAACTGGCAGTGGGGTGATGGCAGCCAATGGCCACTACTCATAGCCGCTGGCGCCATGTTGCTCCGCTGGATCTGGCAATGCGTCTTACTGAACATCCCTGCCTCGCGTTGGGGCACAACAAAAACAATACTGCTCATACCCGTTTGGGAGATCATCTTGCCGCTGATCACGCTCACGATGATGCTCATCGAGCCCCTGCGCCCCAAACCCAAACGCTGGTAAATAACCCAATAGCCAAATGGTAAAATAAATGATAAAATTGTAAATGAATAAATTGTAAATTGCTTTATGGAAGAGAAAAAAATGAATATTAGCATTGCGCCGGACAAAGCTGCCGGCACGTATTCGAACCTTGCTATCATCGCGCACTCGCAGAATGAGTTCATCATGGACTTTGCATCTGTGATGCCGGGTGTTCAACAAGCTGCAGTCCAGAGCCGCGTCATCATGACGCCCGAGAACGCCAAACGTCTGCTTCTCGCGCTCCAGGACAACGTAGCGAAGTTCGAGAAACAGTTCGGGCAAATTAACCTGAACAATCGTCAGCAGCCAATACCCGGCTCTACCTTCCCCCTGTCCTTCGGCAGCGGCGAAGCCTAATCTGGAATTTCTAGAACTTCCAGAACCTCCGGAACTTCCGGATCATCCAGAGCATCTATAACAACTAAAATACTACAATCATGAAAACATTCCCAGCAAGTCAATTGATCATCAATGCAGACGGATCAGCGTTCCATCTGCATCTCAAACCCGAGTTCCTCGCTGACAAGGTGATCCTCGTCGGCGACCAAGACCGTGTGAATATGGTGGCCTCGTTCTTTGACGAAGGCTCAATCGAGTGCGACGTTCAGAGCCGCGAGTTCCACACCATCACCGGTAAGTTCCAAGGTAAACGTATCTCGTGTATCTCTACCGGTATCGGTACAGACAACTGCGACATCGTCATGAACGAGATTGACGCCTTGGCTAACATCGACTTCGCTACCCGCACCGAGAAGGCTGAGAAACGTTGCCTTGACATCGTGCGTATCGGTACGTGCGGCGGCATGCAAGAGGATATACCTCTCGGCACGTTCCTCGTTAGCCAGAAGTCCATCGGCTTCGACGGCGTCCTCGCTTTCTATCACGACCGTGACAAGATTGCCGACGTTGGCTTCGAACAGGCTCTCGTGGACTTCATCGGTTACCCCAAGAAAGCCGCTGTGCCCTACGTTGTTGCTGCTAACCCCGAACTCGTTGATCGTATCGCTAAGGACGATATGATGCGTGGCTGCACCATTGCCGCCAACGGTTTCTATGGCCCGCAAGGTCGTGTGCTCCGTGTTGATCTGGCTGTGCCCGACATTAACGAGAAGATCACCGCGTTCCGTTATCATGGACAACGCATCACCAACTACGAGATGGAAGGCTCATGCATCGCAGGTCTCGCTCTGCACATGGGACACCGCGCTATGACTGTCTGCTGCGTTATCGCACAGCGTAAGATCGAAGCCGCCAACACCGACTACAAACCCCGTATCAAGGAACTCGTACGCACCGTTCTGGAGCGTATCTGATCCTTGTGTAATACCAATCCCTCTTGGCGACTCATGTGGCTCTCTTACCACTCCCTCGCCAAGGGGGAATTTGTTTTGTGGCAAATGACAATAATCTTTGACTTGGACGGCACGCTGCTCAACACCATCGACGACTTGGGCTACGCGTGCAACTACGCCTTGGAGCAGACCGGCTATCCGACGCACACGATAGCCGACTACCCGCGCATGGTCGGTAACGGCATCAATAACCTCATTCGTCGTGCCTTGCCGGAATCCGAACGCACGGAAGAGAACATCCTTCGCGTGCGCGCGCATTTTGTTCCTTATTATAACAATCATAACTGCGACTACACGCATCCCTACAACGGTATCCCCGAGCTCCTCGCCGCACTCAAATCCCAAGGTCATCAACTTGCCGTTGCCAGCAACAAGTACCAAGCCGCCACCGAAAAGATCGTCAATCACTTCTTCCCCGGCATCTTTGATGTCATCCTCGGCGAACGCGATGGCATCCCTCGTAAACCCGATCCCCAAATCGTCTTCGATATATTAAATGACCAAATGGTCAATGACCAAATGGTACTTTACATTGGCGACAGCCTCGTAGATCGCGACACTGCCGCGAATGCGAATACGCCTTTCGTTGCGTGTTCGTGGGGCTTCGTGCGCAAAGAGGCGCTGCAAGAAGCCGGGGTCTCGCGCATCATCGACAAGCCGCAAGACCTGCTTCTGGATGTCTATATTCAGCAATCCATCCTCCCGCAATATGACGTCTTCGATGGTGGTCACAAGCGCGATCATGCCGAAACAGTCATCCGCGAAAGCATCAAACTGGCGCGTGCCTACAACGCCGACGAGACCATGGCGTACGTCATTGCCGCGTACCATGACTTGGGCTTAAAGTTCGACCGCGAGCATCATCATATCCATTCGGGTGAGATCCTGATGGCTGACGAAACCCTCCGCCAATGGTTCACTCCCGACCAACTGCTCACTATGCGTGATGCCGTAGAGGATCATCGTGCCAGCAGCAAAAACCCTCCGCGTACCATCTATGGCGCCATCGTCGCCGAAGCCGACCGCCAAATCGATCCCCTCACCGTCATCCATCGCACCATGGCGTATAGCCAAAAACTCCTCCCGGAAGCCCATTTCTTAGCTTCCGAAGGTCAAGATTATTTCGAGGCTCTCTATCAGCGCAGCCTCGATCACTTGCACGAGAAATACGCCGAAGGCGGTTATCTTCACCTTTGGCTCAACAGCGAGCGCAATCTCCAAGGTTTAGCAGAACTCCGTGCGTTGATTCGGAATGAAAAGAAACTTCGTGCGTTATGCAAAGAGTGGTTTTTTAGGCAACAACAGCCACCCATTGCCCGATAGATTGCTCCGCTTTAGCGTCCCGGAGCAAGACGATAGTTATATAGCAACCGTGAACGGATCCACGTACTGCACTTGACCATTCTCACTACAAATGAGCGGTTGGTTGTCGCGACGATGTTGCTCAACAACTTTCTGGAAGGACTTTTTTAGTCCGTCACTCAGTAATTCATCTAATTCTCGTTCGCTCATATACAATTAATTAGTAGGTTCCACATCTGTTGATCATATATATACATTTGATCCGTTGCCTTGCTGTATTTCGCAACAAAAATCGGCTCTCCATGTTCATTGTTATATACACGTGTGTTGTCGCAAATCGGCATATACAAGTTCAGCAAATTATAGATGCCTCGCTTGAAGCGACGACGGATGTCTTCTTCCGGAATGTCATGCCCACCGTTGCTGACACGTTGTGCTACTCGAGCCATCGCTTGCTCCTCATTCTCCAAAAAGAAGAAGATCAGGTGTACCTTATATCCTAACGCTTGTGCACGCCGCACCAGTTGCACGTACGAACGCGTAGCCAGTGTCGTCTCAATCGCAAAATCCACACGCTGTGGCAGCAATTCCTCTATGCGCAGCAGCATGATACGACCGGCTTGAACAGCAACCGTATCCGGTGTGAAAGGCGATAAGCCGCGAGCTATCTCATCTGCATTCACAAAGTTCGGGCAATGCAACACATCGAGAAGCAAGTTAAACGAGGCTGTTGTCTTACCCGCACCGTTCGGGCCCGCGATAATATATAAATTCGGGTGCTGCATCTATTTATTCACAACCTTTGCAACTTTCGGCTGCAAAGTTACAACTTTTTTTTGAATTATGCAAATTTTCAGGGGAGAATCTTGCAAATATGCGGAATTTTTTGTAATTTTGTGGCGAAATGCGTAAACACGGAATATGACGAAGATACTTTTTATATGTCACGGTAACATCTGCCGCTCACCGATGGCTGAGTTTATCATGAAGCAGTTGGTGTCGCAAGCCGGTCGTTCTGCCGACTTCGAGATTGCCTCTGCTGCTGTCTCTACCGAGGAGATTGGCAACGACATCTATCCTCCGGCAAAGCGGATGTTGACAGCAAAAGGTGTGCCGTTTACCCGTCGCGCAGCGCGTCAGATGACGCGTGCCGATTACGCCTACTACGACTATATCATCTGCATGGATCAGAGCAATCTCCGTTGGCTGCGCTACATCATTGGCGATGCCCCCGACCACAAAGTTTCGTTACTGAAACAATGGCTTAATGTCCCAATAAATGACCAAATGGTAAATGACAAAATGGTAAATATCTCTGATCCCTGGTACACCGGAGATTTCACAACCGCCTACGACGATATCCTCGAAGGCTGCCAAGCTATGTTAAGTCAACTATAATAATGTTTTTTAGGTTTTTGTTATATATTAATCAATGGAAAACTACGATATTATCTCCGATCGTCAAGAGCGCGTCCTTCGCTATCTCAGCGAGCACCACATCCCCTTTACGACCTACAACCACCCCGAAGGCAAGACCATCGAGGAGGCCAAACGCTGGTGGCACGATGACGGAAGCCTGCATTGCAAGAACATCTTCATGCGCAACCACAAGGGCGACCAGCATTACCTGATCTGCTTCCCCTGCGACGACGACCTGGCAATCCACGATATCGAGCATTGGCTCAAGGATGTCCTGGTCTCGCAAGGTCTCCGAGCGCCCGGCAAACTCTCGTTCGCCTCTCCCGAACGGATGATGCGATACCTTGGCTTGGAGCCTGGTAGCGTCAGTCCTTTCGGACTTATCAACGACAGCGAACACCATGTCATCCTCTTCCTCGACAGCCGACTTAAGGACGCTCCATCGCTGAGCTTCCACCCCAACGACTGCCGCGGCACGGTAGTCATCAGCCAAGCCGCTTTTCAGCAGTATCTGTCTTGCGTGGGCAACAAAGTGGAGTATATCACAACTTGTTAAGTGAGTTATTCGTTTCGAGCATATTACCCGTACTACAAGCGCAACTTGAAGTTGGCGTTTCCCGTCATGTTGACGCAGTTTGGAGCTGCGCTGGTGGGACTCGCTGACTCGATCATGGTGGGGCACTACGGCACGGCTGACCTGGCTGCTGTCAGCTTCTCCAATGCGCTGTTTTTCACGGTGATGGTGTTCGCTATGGGTGCCCTCATGGGCGTCACGCCGCTGGTCGGGCAAGTCCACGGACGTTTGGAGAAACTGATTCAACAGGGCACAACGGACGAAGAGATTGCGCATAAACATGAGCAGATCACATCCTATCTGACCAACGGCTTGGTGTTCACGGCGCTGATGTGCGTCTTTTCCTTGCTGCTACTTGCTCCCTGTATCGGTTTTCTGGATGCCTTTGGCCAAGAACCTGAAGTCGTCAGATGTGCACGGCCGTATTACATCCTCATCGTGCTCTCCATCGTGCCGTTTTTGCTGTTCACGTTCAGCAAGCAGTTTCTCGAAGGGCTCGGCAATACCACCATCGCCATGCTCATCACCATCGGCTGTAACTTGCTCAATATCTTACTGAACTGGGTCTTTATCTTCGGCCACTGGGGCTTCCCCGCAATGGGCGCCGAAGGAGCAGGGTGGGCGTCGCTCATCGCGCGATGCCTGATGCCTGTCTGTTTCTTTGTCGCTATGCTCCGCAAAGCCGAATGGCGACGTTACATCGTATCCATGCGGCGCTATCTCATTACTCGTCGCGAAGTCAATAATCTCCTTACTATCGGTACTCCCATAGGCCTTCAGTCCTTCGCGGAAGCCTTCCTCTTCACGGCATCGTTCGTTATCATCGGTTGGATTAGCAAGGAGTCCTTGGCTGCCCACCATATAGCCAACCAGATGGCTGATCTGACGTTCATGCTGGCGCTCGGTATCGGTTCGGCTACCACCATCCGTGTCTCGCACCAACTGGGCAAAGGTGACCTGCATGCCGTGCGCATGGCGAGCCGTGCGTCGGTGCACTTGTGTCTGCTGATGAACACCATCGGCGCAGCGATCATGATCTTCGGCCGCAACATCATCCCGTATATCTTCACCAGCGATCCGGAAGTGATTCCTATCGCTTCCACGCTGCTCATCATTGCCGGCACGTTCCAATACGCGGATGGACTGCAATGTATCGGCGCAGCCATGCTTCGCGGCATCCAGGATGTACGTGTGCCGATGCGCATTGCCTTGTTCTCTTATATCGGTGTGGCGCTTCCCTTGGGTCTCGCACTCACCTTCCGGCTTGGGCTTGGCGCCAAAGGCATGTGGCTCGCCTTCATCATCGCACTGGCTATCCCCGCTGTCCTGTTCCACATCCGCTTCCATAGGCAACTAAAAATACTATCATATAACAGATTAAATACCACGGAGGAATAACTTATGCAACGCGTAATCGGAATAGGAGAAACCGTTCTGGACATCTTGTTCAAGAACGACCAACCGCAGAAAGCCGTACCCGGAGGTTCGACATTCAACAGTATCGTCTCACTCGGTCGTGCCGGAGTGCCGTGCGCCATGATCACCCAAACCGGTAGTGACCATATCGGAGATATGATCTGCGACTTCTTGCGCAAGAACGGCGTCTCTGACGAGTTCGTCTGCCGCAAGCCGAACACCAAGTCGCACATCACGCTCGCCTTCCTCAACGAGCACAATGATGCGCAGTACGAGTTCTACAAGGATCATGCATCCGACCTGTTAGACATCCCGCTGCCGCACATCACAGCTGACGATATCGTCCTTTTCGGCTCGTTCTTTGCCATCAATCCCGTCATTCGCCCTGTCACCCGCAAACTCCTACACGAAGCCCGCGAAGCCGGAGCATGGCTCTATTATGATGTCAATTTCCGCAAGAACCATATAGCCGACCTGCCGAACATTCTACCGAACATCGAAGAGAACATGCGCCTTGCTTCCGTCGTCCGCGGCTCAATGGAGGACTTCGACTATCTCTTTGGTTTGCAAGACCCTGACGCTATCTACGAGCGGGTAGGGCAGTATTGCCCGACGCTCATCCTAACCGATGGAGCACGTTCCATCCGCGTCTATACTCCCGACGGCTATGACACCTATCCCGTCGCACCAATCGACACCGTCAGCACCGTCGGAGCCGGAGATAATTTCAATGCCGGTTACATCTACGCCAAACTCCGTGGTATCGACGACCAGCCTTCCCGTATTGCCATGGCGCAACGCTGGAGCCAGGATGTCTGCCGTCAACTCGGCAACAACATCAGCGACACCCTCGTCGCACAACTAAGGAGCGAATAATCTTAACCCAAGAAAAAATTCTAAAACAAAGATATCATGTTACAAATTGGAGACAAAATGCCGACATTCAGCGCGGCAGATGAGACAGGAAAGATCGTCACGAACAATGACTTGATCGGCAAACCTACAGTCATCTACTTCTACCCCAAGGACTCAACGCCCGGCTGCACGGCTGAGGCATGCAACATCCGCGACAACTATCACGCGTTCCTCGCGCAGGGCTATCAGGTGCTCGGCGTAAGCAAGGATAGCCAAGCCTCGCACATCAAGTTCAAGCAGAAGTTCGACCTGCCGTTCCCGCTCCTGAGCGACCCTACCACCGCTATGCTTCAGGCCTTTGGCGCGTGGGGCGAGAAACGCAACTACGGCAAAGTAACCATGGGCACCCTGCGCAAGACCTTCATCTTCAATGCCGAAGGCATCCTCACCCGCATCATCGAGAAAGTCGATACCAAGAACCACACCGCGCAGATCTTGTAGCCGCCGGGCTGCTATAACCTAAAAAGAGCACTCGCTCGGAGTGCTCTTTTCTGTATCATGCCATGTTGCATGCCGGTTTATGAGATCGCAATCTGCCTTCCGGTCTTGCCTTCTTCGCGTTTGATCTTCGGCAACTCAATGGTCAGGATACCATCTTCGACCTTAGCGGCGATCTTTGCCTCATCGACATTGTCCGGCAGGGTGTATTTCTGTTCGAAGTTCGTGTAAGCAAACTCGCGACGCAGGTAGTGTTCATGTTTGTCTTCCTCCTTGTGCTCGAACTTGTTTTCGATGGCGACGCACAGGTTGTGCTCTTCATCGACATGTACGCGGCAGTACTCTTTCTTTACACCCGGTGCAGCGAGTTCAACGATGTAAGCATTACTGGTCTCTTTGACATTGACGGACGGTGCTACATTGTTCGCCGTGTTCAGCATGTCGTTGTTCAGAAACTCATCGAATACGCTGGGGAACCATCCGTTTGTCGGCAGCCAACTGTTTCTACGATAAATTGCAGGTTTCATAATCAATCCTCCTAATTTTAAGTTAAACATTGTTTGATGTCGTTTGATGTTGTTTGCATCGTTTGACATCTGTTTAACGTAGTGTGCGTAGTGTACGTTGTTGGCGTATTTTGCGTAGTTGCGTTTCACCTGATAAAGTGCAAATCCTGTGCCATTGCCGTTTTTCTGCCAATCTGTCCATCTCTCGTGCCAAATTGTCCATCTTCCGTGCCAATATGTCCATAATATGTTCGAAAATCTACGTTTTGCAAGACATTTTATATTTCGTCTATTGTCCCGCATGGGATGCGGGGGTTCTTGTCGCGCTTTTTGCTCACCCCACATGCCTATTTTCCATTTTTCTCCCGCAATCTACCACTTTCCCCTCAATTCATTTGCAAATCTTAGAATTTTTCCGTACTTTTGTACATATGACCAAACAAGAAACATATCAAACCCTTATCCCACAAATCGAATCGCTGGTAGCCGGTGAGACGGACGCTATTGCGAACATGGCTAACGTCGCAGCAGCACTCCACGAGGCTTTCGGCTTCTGGTGGACTGGCTTCTATCGGGTATCGAATGAACGAATAGGCGAACTCATCTTAGGTCCCTTCCAAGGTCCTATTGCCTGCACACGCATCCCCTTTGGGCGTGGTGTCTGTGGTACGGCTTGGCAACGCGCCGAGACAGTCATCGTGCCCAACGTTCATGAGTTTGCCGGACATATAGCGTGCTCCTCTGCCTCCAACAGCGAGATTGTTGTCCCGATCTTGCACGACGGAAGAGTTGTGGCAGTCCTCGACATCGACAGCACCGATTTCAACACCTTCGACGAGACAGATCGGCACTATCTGGAGCAAATAGCAAGGATGCTGGGATAAGGGAAGCATAACTCGAATTGTTCTGTCGTTATACCATATAATTTGCAATAGGTCTCTAATTCCTCTTGCGTATAAGAGGAGCCGAGGAGTTTTCGAATACACATGGCTTTGTGTTTGAGTTCGGTGTCGGCATCTATGGTAAACTCCTCATGCATAGCAGATGTGAACTCGTCTTTCATAATATTGAATCATATAATGTTACATTCCATGATATACAGTTCAGTCCACCGCCATTTTTTAAGATCCCGGTAATGTCCACTAATTCAATATGCTCGCGCGGAATTCCGAAAGCAGAGCCTATTTGTGCGCAAGCTTGCTCGTCCTCCAGCGAGTTGAGGCGAGGGATAAACAGTTTACCCTCTGTCATAAGGAAATTGATATATGCCCAGTTCCATTTGTGCGGTCTTGGTGTGTCATAATGTAGTTCTATAACCTCAAAATGATGCAGAAGTGCGTCGAGTAGTTTCTTGCGCAGTTCATTGTCAAAGTCACAATAATTGGTTATCAATACTTTACCATTACCTATATAGCGTACCATACCATCTGCGTGACCATATGGTTCATGGCGATCCCAGGGAATAATTACCGTTTCTGCTTGAAAAGCATTATCCAAGCGATGAATGAGTTGCATCGGAAGTAAAGAGAGATTTTCTTGGAATATTTTCTCTGTTAGAATTACTTTGCTGTCGCACATGATTACATTCCCTCCGTCAAGTACAAGACCTGAATAGACATACGGGATACGATTTGGAGCAATCACATGTTTCCAGTTCGTAATATACTGCGATTGTCCACGCAGATAATCAGGTTCGTAGCGATATGCGACGAAATGGTCTGGGGTACATTGTATAGGCATATAATCCCTCATCCAGATGTCTTTTGTATTCGTAAGCAAAGCGTAATCCACATGCTGACGAGCAAGTGCAGCAGATAATTCCGACCAACATTTATATGCGGTTAGATGTTGAGAAAAACAAACAAGGTTAGTCATAATTTATTTTGCATAACGATTAAGGTAATATAATAGCGGGAACATACGCGAATTTAATTCGTGTGCATCTTTAGAAGTAGCATATCTGTGCAAAGCCTCTATTCTTATTGCATCATAGGGATGAGTGGCGCCTCCCATATGGCTGCCGTTTATAAAAAACTGCGCACGACTGCTATTACCCTCAAGGAACTGCTGGATAGAAACTCCACTTTTACTAAAATCGAGTCCGCATCTACACTTATATAGAAATGATATATATGCTTCCATGCTGCCGCAAGCGAGATAACCATATCTATCTGCTTCCAATTCAGAAAAC
>CACZRD010000045.1 GCA_902783545.1 uncultured Bacteroidales bacterium | reverse complement strand
GCTTCGATAGCTGCTTTGCATCCGGCAGCCGCAGCCACGACAGCCTGTCTGTAATGCGGGTCAGCGCAGTCGCCTGCGGCATATACGCCCGCGATGTTCGTGCAAGGGCTGTCACCCTTGACCTTGATATATCCCTCGGCATCGAGGTCGAGGTAGTTAGCGAAGAGTTTGGTGTTCGGCTGATGACCGATGGCGAGGAAGAATCCGTCAATCGCTATATGCCGCTGTTCCTCATCGGGCAGACCTTTCTTGTAGATCAGGTCAGCCCCTTCAACCTTCGTCTCGCCGGTCAGTCGCAAGGTGTTATGCTCGAACAGCACTTCTATCTTCTCATTGTCGAACACGCGCTGCTGCATGATCTCCGAAGCGCGGAAGTACGGCTTGCGGACGATCATATACACCTTCTGGCAGAGGTTAGCCAGATAGATCGCTTCCTCGCAGGCTGTGTCACCACCGCCAACTACTGCAACAGTCTTGCCACGGTAGAAGAACCCGTCACACGTCGCACATGCACTCACGCCGCGACCTCTGTACTCCTTCTCGCTCGGGATTCCCAGCCACTTGGCACTTGCGCCGGTAGCGATGATGACTGTATCTGTCTCATAGAGCTTGCCGTCGTCCGTCCAGACCTTTTTCGGCGAGCACGAGAAATCCACTTTCTGCACGATAGCTGACACAAACTGTGTACCGAAACGCTCGGCTTGGCGACGCATATCATCCATCATCTGGAACGGTTCCACGCCGTCCGGGTAACCGGGGAAGTTCTCGACCTCGGTGGTGATAGTCAGTTGTCCGCCGAGCTGCGGTCCTTCAATCAGTACAGGTTGCAGATTGGCGCGTGAAGCATAGATGGCGGCTGTGTAGCCCGCAGGCCCGGAGCCGATGATTAGGCATTTCATGTTATCTGTTGCGAATATTGTATTTGTCGATAATATTTCCATTTCGGAGCACGAACACTCCCGGGTTGGCGCGAACAATCGTCTTGAGCATTATACCGTCGGCGTTGAGGAACAGCATCCGCCAGTGGCTGAGCAGTTCATCGTTGAAGGCGCCTGTCTCCTCGGGATCAAGTGTCGGGTCATTGGCTGCCAAGCCGTTTGCAAGCAGTAGGTCACGGTGCGCGTCAATGAAATCCCAGATCTGCTCATCGGTAGCCGAGGTGAGGATAAAGAACGGTACTGCTCTGTCTTCCGTAGCCAGGCAGAGATCAACGACCTTGTTCAGCTGCGTGAGGTCGGTTTTCCCAAGATCGTACATCACGGTGAGCACCACCTCATCCATATCCAGGATGTCGTACGTGAGGTCCTCGCCGTCATAGTCAACCAGCACGAAGTCATGGATCGGCGGCTCGTAACCTTTCTTTATAAGTTTGGATTGTTGATCCACAAAGCGCCATGTCGAGTCGCCGCGCGGATAGTCTTGCAGCGTGAATGCCTGCTCCACTCCATCCTTCTCATAGATGAGCGTGATAGCGTACTCGTCGTGCGGCGCACCTTCGGGGATCTCCATCAGTTCGGGGATATTGTTGCCGATCTTGTACGGCCGGAAGTCGATGATTGGCAGGTGATAATGCGTGTAGAGCATCAATCCGCCGGCAAGAGCCAAGCCGATAACCACGATGCCGAGCTCCGCCCACCAGACGAAGGTCTGAGGTATATGCTTCTTCGTGCAGAGCAGCGCAATGACGAGGGCGGTGAGGATCACATTCTTCCAGAACGTCTGCCAGTTGCTGATCACCAGCGCGTCACCAAAGCAGCCGCAGTCCGTGATAGGGTTCGTCAGGGCAATGTAGAGCGTCAGCGGCGTCATCACCGCATAGAACGCAAGCGCCAGCCAAGCCGTCAGCTGTGTGCGGATGTTACAGAGCATCATTACGCCCAGCGTCCACTCGGTCAATATAAGCAGCACCGCTGCCAATGTCGCCAGCGGCAGCAGCGAGGTGAATACTCCGCCGAAAGCAGTGAGGTAATCCTCAATCTTATATACTGTGCCTACAGGATCAACAGCCTTCACGAATCCCGAGAACAGGAACGTGAGCGCAAGCAACGTGCGGGCAATCGAACCGATGATGTGTGATGCTTTGTTCATTGTTGTTATTGTTTTTCGCTTGTCAGGATGAGATAGAACACGGCGTAATTGAGCATATCGAAGTAGTTACCGTCCGCGCCTTCGGAAATGAGTGTCTTGTTGTCGTTCGATGCAATCTGCTTGTTGCGGTTGATCTTCGTTAGAATGATGTCGGTGAGCGAGGAGGGCAACATATCCCTCCACGCTTCACCGTAATCATGGTTCTTGCGTATCATGAGTGCTTTGGCTTCGGCTACGTACTTATCATACAGTTCGGTCACCTGCTCGGGCGTCATGTCTATACTGTCGGCATAGCCGTGACGGAGTTGGATGATTCCCATCACCGAGTAGTTGATGATAGCGCGCATCTCACCGGCTACATCTTCGCCCACGAGGTTCACACCGGTCATCTCCAGCGTGCGAACACGTTTGGCTTTGATAAAGAGTTGGTCGTTGACCGTCTGCGGACGCATGATACGCCACGACGGGCCGTAGTCCTTCATCTTCTTGATATAGATCGTCCGGCATTGCGCAAGGACTTTGTCGTAAGCTTCAGCTGTACTCATTGTTACGTTGTTAAGCTGTTAAACTGTTAAATGGTTAAAGTTTTACACCGAGCAGGTTATACACCTCGCCGTCGCGGATGATCACCACTTGTCCGTCGCGGATAGCCTTGACAGCATCCGATTTCTTAACGACTACCGGCGCTACATCCGTCGTGCCCGAGCAGCTGGTGGTATAGTTGCTGTACGATGCTTCGCTACCGGCAGTAACGGCGATGGAGTTAACGTAGATCGAGTTGGTCGTACATGTCACAACAAACGACATCTTTCCGGACTCCTGCTCGAAGTCGTATGTCAAGTCGCGCAACTCTACTCCGCCAACTTTGGTTACGCTCAATTCCTTTGTGGTATTGCCCACCGTAATAGCGATACCGCCCACGCCCTTCGATGCGTTAGTGCAGTATTTAACAACCACCTTGCTTACGCTATTGAACTCGTTTTTGGATGTTGCTCCGGCACCGGTGGAATTGGTTGTAACCTGAACACCTTCATTACTGGTAACGTATTGGCTGCCATCCTGGTCACTTACCCACGAGTTAGTAGCGTCTTTCCAGGCCTTTGTGGTGAATGTGTAGGTAGTGGTTGTCACCTCTTGCGCTGATCCGGCTTCTTTTGTTGCGAAGACAGCATAGTAGGTAACGTCCTCTGTTACAGTCTTGCCTGCTGCTGAGGTGAAGAGATCAGCCGGTTTGTTGCCGCTTACTGAAGCGCTCTTGGTCCAACCTACGAACACCTGCGACGCTGAACAAGCCTGCGGAGCTGCGGGCAATACCAATGCATCCTCTTGGGTGTATTGTTCTGTGGTCTCCACGCCGTCCACTGACCAGGTAACAGTCACCTTCGGCAGATCCTGTTTGTCAGGCACGATACCGATGATCACATCCTGATCTTTCGAGAAGTCGTATGAACCGCCACCAGCACCGCCGCTACCGGGTTTGAGGCTGGAGAGTTTGAAGTATCCGTCGTTTTCACCTGACCAGCCCCAGTTAAAGTGGAAGTAATCAGCGTCATTATAACCGTCGCAGATAAAGCTGTGACCGCCACCGGAACCGGCACCGCCGTACATAATCGGGTGCTTCTTGTCCAGTTCAGCCTTAATCATGGCTGTCCAGTCATCATCCGACCACTTCTGGTAATAGGTTGTACCACCATACTCATCGCCGTCACGCATGTAACCGGTAAGGCCGGATTTCTTATACTTGAAATACGTTACGAACGCATTCTGCGCACATGCCGGATCCGTCCAATCACCATAGTTGACCGTATAGGTTCCCGAACCGCCGTCATCATAGTTACCATACATCATCTCGGTAGCAACGCCACAGTGGAACATCAGTGTTGCCACGGCTGTTTTCTGTGCACTGGTACTTGAGCTCGAGTAGCTGTTCGTCATGTTCGCCCAGTCATAGGTCGTTGCGCCGAAGTTAGCAGACTGCTTACCATAGCGTTTCGATTTCGCACCGGTTGTGCTGTTCGGATCAAGCGGCTGGTACTCATGACTACCTGTACCTTGTACCGGCCACTGCCAGTAGTTCATCACCTGCGCCATAGCGGTTGCTACACAGCCGGTGTATGCTTTGCTGCTACCACTGCCCGGGCAGAGGTTCCAGTACGGGCTGTCCTGATCCCACGTGGTCTTGATCAGCGGGCCAACGACAACCGTTGCCTGAACGGCACGCGGAGCTTTGCGCAGATTCTTCCACTGCTCGGTTGCTTCCTCGCTGGCTTCTACGCCGTCGGCTTCAATCTTCTCGATGAACTTGTTGTACTTGCCCATCCAACTCTTGACGTTAACGGGCAGGTTGTCCGTGCGGAAATGACCGGTCTCCGAGTATGCCAGAACAGGCGTAACAGCATCGTTAGCTGCTACGATCACCCAACCTTCACCGTTGGCGTTTTCATAAACATAGAACAGATTCTCCTCTGCGGTTGCCTTGCGTACCATCTTCTTCTGCGGTACTGCTTTCTTAGCACCCGACGCCGAAGCGACGTTCATAAAGTTATTTGCCACGAGCGCTGCGTCATCCGGCGTGATGCGCTCTGCAAACAGTGTCATTGACACCAGTAAAGCCATAAGGCCAAAAAGTATCTTTTTCATGGATATTGTAAAAAAATTAATAAATTATTGAGTTGTACTATCACTTTATTGATAATATTTTTTCTATTCATTTGTCTCATATCCGCTCGCCCAGCAGGTTATACACCGCATCGCCCTGGATGATCACCACCTGCCCGCCACGGACGGTCTTGAAGGCTGCCGGTTGCTTGGCTGTTGCGTTGTCAACCGCCGATTGCTGATCCTCTGTGCGAACCGT
>CACZRD010000044.1 GCA_902783545.1 uncultured Bacteroidales bacterium | reverse complement strand
CGGGCACCGTCGTTCTTGGGTGTGCGCAAGGCAAAGAACAGCGTGGTTGTGGGATCCGGAGCCAGCGACGAGCCTAACTGGCGGCTGTCGGTGAGCAGGTGCTCTACCGTTTGTTCGGTAGGATTGCCAAGCACCTCAAGGGGGTGAATGGCGGATATAACTTCTTGTATGATCATTGTTGTAAAATGGCTTGATCACGCGAGACCTCAGCGGGATCGATGGTCGAGGGGATATACATCATCTCAGCCGCAGCTTTGTCTTGCGGGAAAGTGAAATAGGTGCACGTACATTCGCAGAGCACCTCGCCCGGGGTGAATAGCCCGTCGGCATCTTTTGTTCCCGGGGCACGAATCTCACCGTGCACGTAGGCGACATTGCGGCGCAGTTCTTGCAGCGTGGCACGCAGTTCGATGTACGGATAGAGTGTGCTGACGGGTTTGTGGTAGCGGGTTTCCATCTTGGCTGTCACGCCGGCAGTCTGAAGTTTGTGGAAGACTACCCAGCCGCAAACTTCATCCAAGAGGACGGCTTGTATGCCACCGTGAAGGGTGTTGATCCACGACTGATGGTTGGGTGTCGGGTGCCAGAAACTGACGATTGCGTCGCCGTCCTCATAGAAACGCATGCGCGTGCCTATGGGGTTGTCGGGGCTACAGCCGAAGCAGTTGTAGCCAGGGAGAGTTATCCAAGGGTTCTTTAACAGATTCATTGATGTAACAACGTTTTGACGAACTGTTCTGCATTGAAGGGCTGAAGGTCGGTCATCTGTTCGCCGAGGCCTATGTAACGCACAGGGATCTTGAACTGGTCAGAGATACCGAGCACTACTCCACCCTTGGCAGTACCGTCGAGTTTGGTGATGGCGAGCGAGGTGACCTGCGTGGCAGCAGTAAACTGTCTGGCCTGCTCGAAAGCGTTCTGACCGGTTGAGCCGTCGAGTACGAGCATCACGTCGTGCGGCGCACCAGGAACAACTTTCTGCATGACGTTCTTGATCTTCGTGAGCTCATGCATGAGGTTGATCTTGTTGTGGAGTCGTCCGGCGGTGTCGATGAGCACGACATCCGCACCGTTGGCTTTGGCGGATTGCAGGGTATCGAACGCCACAGAAGCCGGATCTGAGCCTTGTTGCTGCTTGATGACCGGCACGCCGACGCGCTCGCCCCATATACATAGTTGCTCCACAGCCGCAGCGCGGAAAGTGTCGGCTGCACCAAGATAGACTTTCTTGCCGGCTTGCTTGTACATGTGGGCGAGTTTGCCGATGGTGGTCGTCTTGCCTACACCGTTGACGCCGACTACCATTATTACATATGGGTCACCATCCGCCACTTTTGCTTCCTCTGCCGAATGGTCGTTCTCGGCGAGCAGGGCGCAAGTCTCTTCGACGAGCATGCGCTGGAGTTCGGACGTTCCTACATACTTGTCACGCTTCACGCGGTCTTGGATACGTTCGATGATGCGCAGAGTCGTCTCTACGCCTACATCGGAGGTGATGAGTGCTTCCTCCAGGTCGTCAAGCACATCGTCGTCGATGGTCGAGCGACCGGCTATGACGTGACTGATCTTGCTCAGCACGGATGAGTTGGATTTCTCCAAGCCCTTGTCTAATGTTTCTTGTTTGGTCTTACTTCCAAATAATCCAAAAAATCCCATATTGTTTACTTTTGATTAATATACTACTATTTTAACGGTTTGTGCATCACTCTCGGCTTCGATGCGGAGCAGATAGATGCCTTGTACACCCGGCATTGTGACGAGTTTGGCAGACTCCTGTTGCGTATATTCGGCAACGCGTTTGCCTGTAGCACTCATCAGTATGAGGTGCAAGTTCTCGTTTGCCGACTGGCGCACAGTGACAGCACCGTTCGCCGCTACGCGGTTAGGTAGCACAGTAATGTGGTTCGCTGTCGGCTGCTTGGGGTTATCCGCCGAGCGAGGCAGAGCGTCAAAGACGTCCTCGCAAGTGTAAATTGTGCCGTCAGCTGTCTGGAGCTGGCAGTAGTACGACTTGCCAACCATGCCCTCTTCCGGCAGATAGAGCACTTGACCGGTCTGACCGTCAAGTTGTACGCCGTTCTCGTACCACTGGTAGCCGGTGAACGCTCCGTCGGCATTATCCACGAGCAGCACATCTGTCCACTTGGAGAAGACTACGCCATCCAATGCGAACTCAATAGACTGTGATGCTGATGTTTCGCAATCAAGCGTGTCATGTGCTTCGACGGTAGCAGTATATTTGCCGGCAGCGAGTTGTGATGTGAGGGCGTACGAGAGGGTATCCTTGTCGTCGTTGATTGTGAGGTCAGCAGCAGTGATGACGGTCTTGCCCTTGCTATCCGTGAGGGTGAGCGTAGCCTCAGCTATGTCACCTTGCGTGATAGAGAACGGCAGAAGCAGTTCGGTCTCGCTGTTGCAGAGGCGGTCAATGGCCGTCAGGCTGATGAGCGGCTTGGGCTTGGTGTACGTATTGATGTCAATAGCCGGGCTGATGATCTCGCAACTTGTAGCCGGATAACGAACGATGACGAAGTGTTGCTCGTTGGTTGCCGGCAGGGCGAGAGAGAACTCATCCGAACCGTTGTACGAGCCTTCGTGCGTAGCCTTGGTGTGCACCTCTCCACCGACAATGCTATCCAGTACGTAGCACGTACCCGGTTGGTTCTCCGAAGCAATGGTGACAGTGAAGTTGTACTGCTTGTTGCCGCAGGTGAAGACTGTATCAACCTTCACGTCAGCCTCCAAAGCGGGTTTAGCAGGCTCGATGTAGGCAATCTTAGTATGATCGTTAACACAGTCTGCTGCGTTGGATGCGTCAGCGAAGTACAATTCGATGAAATCATCGCTTGTGTTGTCAATTGTGCGGTTGATGTCGGTGAAGAGCACGCTCATCGGCGAGCCGGTAACCGGCACAACCTTCGTCTGTTCGTGACAGATGAGGGTCAGATCTTTGCCAAGGTGGTTAGCCGTGGTAACGGTTACTGTCATATCATAGACATCGCTGCCGCAGGTGAAGTTAGAGACGACAGCCTCGCCACCGATGATCTGCGGGCCGAACGGCGCCTGAGGCAGAGTGACCGTGCGCGAGCAACTCTTGTCACCATCGAACCAGACTGTTAACTGGCGCACAGCCATGTCTGCCGGTTGGTCGGCTACGGTCACCGTCAGCGACCGTGTTGTCTCGTCGTTGAGTTTGAGGTCGTCGGAGAGGGTGTAGCCTTGCTCTACTCCATCAACGGCTACATGCAGATTGCCTTGCTGCTTGAGATAGGTGAGGACGAACGTGAGCGTAGTCGTCGTGCTATTGCAAGCCGGTGTGCTATATGCAGAGTCGCTGATTGCCATTGTCGGAATAACGGGCTGATAAACCTCTTCCGAATAGGACTTGTTGTTCTGCAGGTCAGAGAAATAAACTTTCAGTTGCTGACCTTCGGCAGGGATTGGAACATCTACGCCGTTGATTGCAAACGGAATATTCTCTCCGGCAACACAATCCGCCTCGGGGATCGTATCTGCGTGGTTGGCATCAAACTCGATAATGAGGTCGCCAACTGCTGCTCCGACGAACGAGACTGTACCTGTCAAGTTGTAGAGCAACGCGTCGCATGAGCTGATGTTGGTGAGCTCGAGCGATTCGAACTTAGCAGAGGAGTTCGAGGGAGCCGTGTAGGTGTCGGTGTGTGTGCCGCCTGTCGTACATGACGAGCCCTCGAAATACGCATTGACGAAACGATCACCCGTAACAGCCACGTCGTTGAATGTCAGGTTGAACTCATACGAGCCACTGCCGGTGACGGCTGTGGTCGAATAGGCGTGTTGCGCTTGGTCATCCTTGTCGAAATACTCCAGCACAATGCGTTCACCGATAGCGAGTTCGTACGTCACCGTGACGGTCACAGGATACGTACCGTCCACGCCGGGAACGACTTGTGGTATATTCGCATTGTCAATGTCCGTACCCGTTATCAACGGTGTCTGCGGGAAGGCATCCAGATCAATTGAGCCCTTGCACGAGTGTGAGCCGCTGAACTCAAAGTACAGCTTCTGACCGGTACGCCCGTCAGCAGGCAATCCTTCGATTGTACCGGTTAACTGGGTCTTCGCAGCAAGCACTTCATATTTGCTGTCAGCACTATTGTATGTATTCTTGTGATCTTCGTCCACCCAAACAGTCAGCGTACCAGCCTCCTGATAGGTATAGTCGAGTGTGAACTCAAGGTTGAATGTCGTAACATCGCATAGCGGAGTTACATACGGAGTATAAGCAATCGAAGCCTCGGGTTTCGTAGGCTCAGCAAATTCAGCTGACTCTACGACACCACAAGTCTTGCCTTGGAAGTACGCCTTAAGTTTGGTGACGCCACCTCCGGCGGGTATATCGGCTATCGTAAAGTCACTGCCGCTGGTGCTGGCATCAACAATATCCTTGTATGTATCATTATATTCTACGACAATCTTTCCTTCGTTGCAGTTGGCAACCACCGTACCGGTAATTGTGAACTTCTCGTCTCCACATGACTTAGGCAGCGGAGTTACCTCAAAATCTTTGGTGATGGTCTTGAGTTTCGGTTCATCGTACCCGACTGTAAGACCACAATCTTCAAAGCCGTCAACATACACTTTCACCTCATGCTTTTCGCTAAGGTCGGTGTGCGTAAGATCGGTTAGATTGATTGTTGCGGTCGGATCACCGGCAGACGTTTCCACATGCAGCGTATGCTCGCCGTCATCGGTATATTTGGCATAAATCTTTCTGCCTGCGGCATTGAAGATATTAACCTTGATCGTTGCATCATACGTCTCCTCGCAGCCAATGAAAGCCAGATTTTGTGTAACCTTATTAAGGGTGGGCACAGCTATCAAGGTAAAGTCCGTTGATGAAACGTCGCCAGTCTCAAGAGCAGATTTTACATAACCGGTCAAGGTGTATGTTCCGTAAGTCAGGCCGGAGATGTTCACCGGCAGCGGTGACGCAGTTGCGGTGAGGTCAACATGCTGCTCACTAACAACGGTTGTCGCACCTTGCTTGATTGTATAATACAAATCTGTAGCATCGAGTGATGTGCTGTATTCAACATTCAGCGTTGAGCTTCCGGCACATACTATATCCGGTTCAGTGAAGTTGATGGTCGGTTTGTTGTTCACCACAACATGTACCTCCCTCTCCTCTCCGGCACAATGGCTGGTCTTCGGGGTTACAAACAATGAGTACGTACCCTCGTCCAGTGAACCGGTAGTCAAAGTAACTGTGGTTTGACCTGCCGGCACATTATTACCGCTTTCAAGTTCTGTTGAGCCATTCATGAAGCGCCAGTCGTAAGTTTCAGCATCCTGAAGTTGGAGCGTGACTGTAACACTCGCAACGCCTTCCTTTATCGGTAACGGAGTTATGAACCCTACTTCGGGGACAGCCCAGATGGTGAAATCGTATTCGTCTGACGTGCCATCACAGGTGAGAGGAGCATGAGCAGACGTCACATGCATGCGAAGCTTGTAATCGCCGTCTTCAAGATTGCTAATATCTATCTTGAACGAACCGGAAGCCTCTGCAGCGCCATGACCGGACAACGTAGTACCAACCACCTCATATGTATAGTTGGATGCATACTCTGTCGTGTAATTGACTGTGATCTCAGCACTGCCTTCACAGTGATTCTCAACCGACGTGATGTCAACGGTCGGCTGGTCATAGATGGTTACCACTTTAGTGGCCGGTGTAGCCAACTCGCAGTCGTGCCCGGATTTGGCGGTTACTTCCAAGTTATATGTACCGGCAGCAAGTCCTGAGGTGTTGAGAACTATTATGCCTTCGCCGGATGCCGGTTGGTCAGTCACCGTCCTTGCCGGTGAACCCGCACCTTCCTTAGTCAGCGTGTAACTATACTTATCAGCATCCGTTGATTTATAGCCAACAGAGATACTTGATGAAGGATGGCAGTCATGTGCCACCTCATCTTTGAAGGTGAATGTAGGTAACGGCCAAATATTGAAGTCACACTCAGCAGTATCACTATGACATGTTTCAGATAGTGCAACTAACTTAAATTTATACTGTCTAGGCTCTAAGTCTGAGGGAAGATCAACTGTTGACGCCCCAATTGCTATCTTATCAGAGAGTGCGGTCTTACCTACGATATAATATCGGTAATGAGTTGCATTCTTTGCATTAAGCGTTAAGTATGCAGCAGTCCCACCTTTGCATAGGCTACCCACACCGATTGCCTCTATGGCAGGCTTGGGTAAGATAGTAAAGTTTATAGGATCTGTATTGGTTGTACAGCCATTATTTGACTCTGCTACAGCCGTTAGAGTATAATCGCCGGCAGCCCAAGTATCAGTCGTGATAGTGAACTTTTGGGTCGCATCTACCGTTACGGTTTCATCACTAATCTTTGTTACCAAACCATCTTTGGTCTTGACGGTATAGGTGAACGATTTGGTGTTCGTCTGAGTGTAAGTTACCTCTACGCTGCTTGCCGGGTGACATGCTGGCTCGATAGCATCGAATGCCAGTTCGGGCAACGGATAAATAGTGAAGCTTTCATCCACTGTATCACTGACACAGTTTTCGGAGTTAGCCACCATCTTTAGGGTATATGATTTGGCAGCATCACCCACATTCAGCTTAACTATATTCAGACCGAGTGTATATTCGCCATCCGCGGTAACGCTTACCGGCGTTTCGAGCAACTCCGTCTCACCTACTATATAATAGTTGTACGAGATGGCATCGGTTACTTCGATTTTCAGCGTTGTTGATGTCGCGTCATCGCACGCGTTACCTAAGTCATCAATCGTTATCTTCGGTTGCTTGCGGATGATGAGATTCTTGCTGGATTCTGCGCTATTGCAACCGGCATCACTTATTCCGTAGGCAGTGATAGTATATGTACCAGCAGTCCATGTGCTTGTGTTGATTTCGAACTTTTTCGAAGCATCTAATGTTGCTTCTTTCTCTTCGCCGGTATTAACCTTATATTTAATCTTCTTCACATCCGTCTCACATTCTATCGCAAACTTATCTGCGGGATAGCACTTGGGCGCGATATCCTTCAGACTGAATGTCGGGATTGGCTTGAACGGATTCTCGTCGAAAGTGATAGAGTGACGCGGATTACAATTGTCTTTATCCTTGAAGTAGAGTTCTATCACCACATCATCCGCCTCGACAGGTGTTTTACGCTCAATACCAGTAATCTTGATGGTGTTAGTACCACTCGTCACAACCATTTCTTTTGATTTGCTTTTGCAGGTAGCGATGACTTTCTGCCCTGCACTATTAGCGCTCACATCGAAAGTAACGCTCACAGAGTATGTAGGCGAGCCACATGACTCATCGGAGATAGACGGAGTCTGAATATTCGAAATCTTGCCCGAGAACGGAGCTACGGGCGTCGTAAAGGTCTTGGCAGGACACCGACCTCCTTCGAACTCAACATGCAGGGTATGTGTTGCGCTATCGGCAGATACGCCCGGGATTTCTATGCCAGAGATAGTTAACTCATTGTCTTTGTTTTTCTCAAATGTAACCTCATGTTTTGTACCTTCTCCTTCCTCCCATACATATAACTTGCTACCACTCTGATAGGTGTATTTGAGATCAAATTTTAGTGTAGTAGTTGTTTCATCACATCCGGGAGTAGTGAAACTCATATTGTCCACGTCAAAGCCTGGGACACCCACAGTCTCTAACGGTTTGGATGCTGCCGTACAATCCGGTTGGTCTTTGAACTTAGCAATAAGCGTCTTGCCTGCTGTTTCAGCCGTTAGTCCGGTCATTGTGAACGGAGTGCCAGTTTTATCACAGTCGCCTTTTTCTATCGTTGTATCACGCACTCCCGGGAACGAGATGATTAAATCATCCGTTGCGTCATCCGAGAATGTGATTGTACCGCTTAAGTTATATTTACGGTTGCCGCATGTACTCTTGTTGTCAATAGTCACCACATATCCGCTGTTAATCGACGAATTAGAGGGTGCTGTATAGGTCGCTGAATGATGGCAACTGCTGAAATCAACCGGTGACTTTTGGAAATATACTTCCAGCGACTTGGCACCTTTGCCTATATCATCAAACACATCATCCAAAGTGATTGCTTGCGGCGAACCGGTCAACGTGACAGGTCCATATGTCTTGGCAACATCATCCTTGTCCGTGTAGGCGATCATTATCTTCTCTCCGGAAGTGTATTGATACGTCACCGTAACTGTTGCGTCGTATGTTTCTACGGTACAATCTGCCACCTTGTTAGGCACACCGGAAACAGCCACAGCAGTAATGGTCGGCGAACGCGGGAACGCGGCAAGATTAGTCTCAATTGGTGACGAATAGCCGCAATAGCCTGATTCATTGAACTTAAAGTACAACTTGTAATCCGAACGGCCGTCAGAAGGCAGACCGGTGAGAGTGATGGTCTTGGTCTGTTCGTCCTTATCCAATTTAACATATTTACCGTCGCCGTCCGATGCACTTGCTGTGAAGGTCTTCAAGCCGTACTTCGTTGCGTCTCCGGCTCTTGCTACCCACACTTGCAACTCGCCGTCCTGATACGTATATTTGAGGTCAAATGTCAAATCAAAGGTCGGCTGATCGCACGCGGCAACAGTCGGCATCGAAATAGGTGTCACCACCGAAGCCTTGGGAAGTGCTGGTGCAGTGAACGATTCTGTTTGATAACATGACTCACCTACACATTTGAACCAAGCCTTCACGGTATTACTGCTGCCGTTTGCTGGCAGGTCAGTAAAGGTGAAGGTTTGCGAACCACTATTAGGACTTTTCTGTTGAGGTGTACCGTCATTCAGAGATACACATAGTGTTGCATTCCGACAATTGGAGGATGTAACCGTAACGGTTGCTGTATATTTATCGGATGCTCCGCAACTCAATGTTGAAGGCCAAGACACAGAAACATCTTCAATCTTCGGCATGAAGGGAACTTGCGGAAGCGTAAATGTCTCATCGCAAGTGCCGGATTTGATATGCAAGATATGCGTATCAAGACTATCTGCCGGAATAAACTTTATCTTCTGCTTCTCAATTGTCTTCAATGCGGCATCCGGCGTATAGTCTCCCGATGCTGACACGAGTGTAATCATGTGTCCGGTCGTTTTGTCATCATCCACCCACATCTCAATGGTACCAGCCGGCTGGTTGGCATACTTGAAATCAAAAGTAAGAGTTGTATATGGATCATTGCAAGTCGGAGTGCTGTATGATTTGAAAACTCTGTCCACAAACGGGAGAACAGGTGCAATGAAGTCTTTGGCTGTTCCTAATGCTTTGGTGCGGTGGCATGAGTGCTCACCGTCACACTCAACACTGACCTTGTGGTCACCGCTCAATGTAACATCATTAAACACAATATATGTTGTGCGTGAGGATGTGGATTCTGCCAGATAGCCTTGATAAGCACCACCAGTCTTGCAATTTCCTGAGGCTGTTATCTCGATCATCTCACTTGTTTTGTCATCTATCCACGCCCACATTCTGCCATGTTGATATGTATAGGTAACAGGCACAACGAGGTCAAAGGTTTCCTTGTTACATTCGATGTCTTCATAGGTTGGATCACCGATGGTCATTCTCGGGGTGGTCGGGTCTGAGTATATTCCTGTTTCATAACACGTTGCACCACGCTCCTTCATGTATGCTTTGATGGCCGGATGGTCATCACCGATCGTATATGTAATCGGGATATCAAACTTGGCATTATCACCTGTTGCATTCGAAGCAGTAATAGGTATCTCGTACGGAGTAGCTGTGCCTACCTTGATCATCAACGCATCATACACTCCGTCGGCAGGTTTGGTTACCGTCCATGTAGCACGCAGAGTGTATGTCTCCACATCGCAATCCGGCTGAATAGGTTCGACTGCGAATGCCGTGATTGTATTGGCCATAGGAGCTGTGAATTTCGTCGTCGCTATACAATCAAGATCGTCACCTGTGGTAACTTTCAATGTGTGCTCTTTGCCGTCTGCCGGTAAGCTCAACAGAGAAACATTATTTAAATGTTTCAATTCAACATCATAGTCAATACTCCTTGTAGCCTTCTTTACCTCGGATAGTCCGTCGGCTATATAATATTTCAAATCTTTACCACTTAGAGCAGTATAATCGACGTCTACCTCCAAATTGTAAGTTGTACCGCTACAATCAGGAGCTATCACCTCACACCGCTTAATCTCAAGTACCGGAATAGCAGGAGCTTGAAGATCGGATGCATTGGTATAGCCTCCGTGATTTACGTCCTTTACATCTTTGACAACCAATTCGGCTTTGAAGCTGTGTTTCTTGCCGTCAGCCAGTATCTTGGCATTCGATGTTGCTCCGGCAAACGTACCGCTCGTGAAGTAACAAACATAATCCGTTGAGTCAGGATTACCCGGAATAGGTGTCTTGCCAATAGTCACATTGTTAACCAACGTGCCGTAACTGCCTGTACCAATAGTCAAATCCTTCAGCGTCAGCTTGATGTCGTGCATCGTGATGTTCGGGTAGCGGAACGTAACCTTCAGCGTACAGGTGTCCTTACCGCAAGCCGGTTTGGTAACCCACTCCACTTGCAGGTTCACGGGAGTCGTCTTGGGCTCCACGTACTCTATAGTGAACTGCTCGCGCGTACGCACGGTACCGGATTGTATTGATACGGCACGGAAACGAATGTCGTCAAGAGCAAAGTCATTACCGATAGATATACCTTCATCGTTCAAGTCAACCACGGAAATAGTTACATCATTTGCATCATGTTCACTTGTGAACGTTGAAGAGTTTTGATGCCACAGGTTATCCATGTAATTGCTCAGATCAATCTCTTCACCTAGATAAGCCTCATGCGGATCTCCGTTGGTATCTGTATATTCTATTTTGAACTGTAGAACAGCTCCGTTCTTGTTGCCTTGGTTGCTCATCTCGCCGTAGTTGTTCACATTGGCAACCCAGAACGAGAACATGTACGTTGTTCCTTTGGTGAGTGTAAGGCGCGGATTTTTTGCCGTAGATGCTCGCCATGCAACTTTTTCATCATCATCACCGTCATATACCGCCAAATATGTTCCTTTCTTAGGAGAGACATGCGCCATTCGTTTCCAGAACGTATTGGCATTAGTCGTTATACCAAACAAGCCGTTCTGGTTGGAATAACCATTATCATATACATCATGCTTGCTATTCAAGCCGCCCCACACGCCCGTATATTTGTAATCACTGGTAGCCTTGTATTGGCTGGTGGCGGTATTCTCATCGGCAGCAGTCGTCATCTCATAATAGCCATTACCCATCATATTGTCATCCACATAAGGTGGATCATTGAACTCGGTATAGTAGAGAATCAGTGTCGTATCATGTCCGAAACCCGATACGGTATAATGGTTATCACCTCCCGTACGGCTGCTGTATTTGATTGCACCCTTGGTGTCTGTCCATGCAAAACTATCCGTAACCAGAACACTTGGCGTCAACGTGACATTCGTTCCGTGAATATACGTTGCATGCGACGGACTATAATGTGACGGATCAAGTTCAGAATCGTACGCTACGATACCCGATGTAGGTTCAGGAGCAGTCACTGTACTATCAGCTATGCAACTTGCATCATCCTCAAACTGGGCTATCAGGTGACCGGTTGTTCCGTCTGCCTTCAGTCCCTTCAGGCTGAACACCTGAGGACTCTGAGGATCAGTAATTATTAGTTCATTGGAGCCAAACGATATTTTAAGATTTCCCGCAGCTTTAGTATATGCTACGCTGCCCTCAAAAGCAAACGTACTATCATTCACATTGACCGGCGTCTTGACGTACTCGAACGAAGTGATATTGCATGTGACCGCGCATGACACACGGTTCAAATGAATAAATCGCTCCGTATTCTTATCATTTGTCCACAAATAATAATATACATGGTCCACATTCGCCAATGGCTCTGTATAATTTTCCAGCCAATTGTTACTAAGAGGAATCCATGTATTGATAGTCGCATTCCACTTAAACCACATATGTGGATCATCATCAACATATCCGCTCCTGTCAGCTTTCCATGCAGACATAAACGAGAATATATCCCCCGCATCTATCGATTGTTGGCAAACATCAAGCTTCTCGCAAGTAATAGTATGGCTATCATAGCATGCTATTGATGTCGATGACGGCGTTGGGGCTGTTTTCGTCGTTACCCAATGCCAACCTTCACCCGTAGTTCCTTTCTGCTTAAAATTGTGAATATATCCCGCATAGTTTGCAAGAGGTATATTTTCCGACTGATTGCCGTCATACACTTTACTCCAATCATCCGCATTGGCAGGTGTACCACTTTGACGGGTAAAAATAACATGTGTCCATGTTCCCGCAGGTACAGTAACCTGCAATATTTCACTCTTATAGACAGTGGCTTCATTACTCCACGCCTTGCTGCCACCTGATCCGTAGAAATAGGCGAAAACATGGTTACTTGTCCCCAAATCGTTACCAAACCAACTCCAGTCAGACGGATACTGCTTGAAGTAGAGTTTCTCTCCGCTTCCGTATGTACGCGTGTCTGCCTGAACCGGTAGTGCACATAGCACACTAAGCAATGCGAAAACACAAACCGCAATCCTGCGAGTTTTCATAGTAATGATATATTTCATGATATTGATATATTTCATATATGTCGGAAGTTCTCTCATTATTCGTTTTGCACAATGATCTCCACACGGCGGTCGAGGGAGAGGTCACCATGGATGTTGATGGCATTCGAAACAGACGAACCGTAATCCTTGACGATCATCCGCTTGGCGGGGATACCACAATCCACGAGATAGTACTTAACCATCAGTGCGCGGTAGTGCGCGAGACGCGCGTTATGCGCCTGCGTACCTTCTTTAGAGGCGTGACCGCCGATGATAACCTTGTTCGGGATCGTCTTCAGTTGTTCGGCAATCTGCTCAAGGAACCGCTTGGAGTCCTCGGTCAGTTCGTGGCTATCGAAGGCGAAATAGATCCGGTTGAGCCGGTCGATCTCACGTTGTACTTGTTCGATCTTCGGCAGCTGGCGCTGGAAGGTGTCAATACGACTTGTCCAGACGGTATCCAGACGAGCAACCATCTGCAGAGTTGTATCAGGAGTGAGGACGGTTGTTGTGCGCGGTTTGTCGATGCTATGCCAGTGTACACCAAGCTTCACACCAGCCTGCCATGGATGGAGTGCTCCGTAGTTATCAAGGCACTTGGTGGGAAGGATGCCGTCGTACGGCTCCATCTGGATGTGCTTGAACGCCGGATCGTACCAGCCTATATCTTTGCGAGGCATTTCGCTTGTGGACGGTTGCACATCCAACAGCGAATAGTGACCATATATTCCTAACAGCAGATCGGTGTGCGGGCTCATCCGCACAAGCAGTCCAAGATCTATCAGAGCAGTAGCCGAGAAAGACTTGATATGCTGCTTACCTATCGTACCGGCATAATCCTTCGTACCGAACTCGTGCATGTTGTGCAACTCGGCATTCTGGCGTACAACGCCCCAATGCTCTATCTCGCCTTCCAGAACATGGTAGTTCGTCTTGACGGTATATGCCGGCGCAACGCCAAGCGCCATAAAGAAACCTGCTCTGTCCTTCTTACCCCAGGCCTGCACTTGCAGTAAGACAGGCACACCCACAGTGTGGATCGTATGCCGCTCGTTCCACCGGTTGACCTTGGAGTGATGTTCGTAGATCTCGCCATCGGTGTCGATGATACCATCGCCCGCGAACACCCACTCGCCTTGCAATAAGCTGTGCGAGGCGTAGTTGGCGAGCCAGGCGCCCACGCCGATACCCACGTTCTTGTGGAAGAAGTAGGCATACTGCAGTTGCACCACTGCTGACAATGCTGCATGCTCCTGGCCACTGCCGTTAGGCACAATCAAGGGTTTGGTATAAAATCCGTAGCCCACGTTACCCAGGCCTGCACCGGCATGGATCTCGACGTAATGTCCCTTGCGCGTGGCGGAGTCGCCATCCAGGACGGCAGATTCCTCTTTGAGGGTTACCGTTCGCAGGGTGTCAATATACGTGTTGACATCTATATTCCATACTTCAACCAGGCTATCGGCAGACTCGGGCTCCACAGGCAATGAGATGCGTTGCTCCGAATGACGGACTTCGGTGAGTTCATGTCCGGCAAGGCGTTCGGTGACAACCTCTTGAGCATATACGCCTAAACCTGTGCCTATGGCGAGTAAGGCTATTACAAATCGTTTAGTACACATTGATCTTAACTGTTGTATGAGTTGATGTTCCTTGTAATTGCAGCAGATATATGCCTGCCATGTTCGGCATCGGCAGGGTGCTCTGTTCGTCGCGCAGTTCGGCGACGGTGATCGTCTGACCTGTGATGGTTGTCAGCACCGCCGTGACGTCGCTTTCCTCCGCCTTGACAATGGTGACAGCAGCGCCCTTGGGCAGCTTGGTCGGATAAACCAACACGCCTGACTTTTGCGCATTGCGTGCTACTTCCGCTGAGCTGGGGGCTGCGTCAAAGGTATATTGGCAGGTCTTCTCCGTCTTGCCGTCCTTGCGGGTGAGCAGGCAGTGGTAGAGATCCTTCGTGCCGGCCATCTTCACCGCACCGGTGTAGAGGCGCTGGAGGGTCTCACCCTCGAGTTTCTTATCGTTCTTGAACCACTGGTATGCGACGTAGATGCTGTCGTGGTTGTCCACGAAGAGGACGTTGTCCCACTTGCGGTAGATGTTTTTCACACACGGGTCTATCGTTGAGACAATGAACACCTGTTGCGTCTTCACTACTTTGGCGTTGTTGCTTACGGCACGGAACTGGATGTCGTCCAATGCGAAGTCGTTTCCGATGTTCAGAGGGTTGCTGTTGAGGTTCACCACCGATATTTCCACACTGTTTGCATCGGCATCGGCATAGTAGGTAGCAGAGCACTGATGCCAGCGGTTGTTGCGGAAGTCCTTGTTTTTCAAGTCCAAGGTCTTGCCGAGTTTCTTACCATTGATGCGGAACTCGAGTTGGGCGGCATTGTCCATCTCGCCGTAGTTGTTGATGTTAGCTGCCCAGAATGAGAAGAGGTAGGTTGTACCTTTCTTGAGCTTGAGGTTGGGATTGTGAGCGGTGGTTGCGTACCAAGCTTTCTTGCCTGCCATCTTTGTGCCTGATGCAGCATCAAACAACGCAAAGAAATCTCCGTCGCGCGGTGACACCTTGGCGTACGTACCAGCGAAGTTGTTGGCACTCTGCACTACGGCAAATCCGTTGCTTGCGCCTGCGTGCGTAGCATAGTAATCCGTCTTGGTTGACTTGTTGTTATACTTACCCCAGAAGTCGTACTCGCTGATAACGGTTGTCTTGTACGTATTTTCGTCGGCTGCTTCGTAGCTACCGTTGTCCATCATGTTACCCGGATTCTCGGTGGGCGGATTGAACTCGCGGTAGATATATGTATCGGTATGTATTTCATCGCGCGGCGTGGTTGTCAGTTCGCCCTGTGTATCGAGTTTCACCATCTCGCCATTCTCGTCGAGCATATACCACTCATGGTCGTTGGTGAAATCTGCGCCATCAGGATGGAGGACGATGCTGTCACCTATCTCGACAGAGCGATCAGTGACAATCATTCCTTGCGTAGCGTTGGGCACATCGAAGGTAGTCTCTGCGGAGCACTTGCTACCACCTGATTTGAAATACGCCTTGGCTGTCAGTTTCTTTGAGCCTGATACGATAGCTTTGATTCCCGGGATAGAGAACGTCTGCGGGCTCTTGGCTTTGGACGCGGCGATAGTGGTAGAATTGCCGTCGCACTCTACGACCAGATCACCTTGCGCCTTACCAAATGCAACCATTCCGTCCAAGGTGAACGTAGTATCGTTAGCATTCACAGCGGAGCATGCTACCTCGAACGAGGTTATCTCGCAATCGAGGCTGCAGCCCGTGGCATCGGCGGTAATCTTGATTAAGCGCCTACCGGCAGCTTTGGCAGAATGCAGGTAATAGTATATAGGTCCGGATTCAGGAAGCAAGTTGTTTTGGATGTCTTTATCCATCTCTCCGTCACGGACTTCGCCGGCATAACCATCTACCGAGGTCCACGTGTTACCGTCACTACTCGTGTACCAACCATGGCATTGCACATTCTCGTAATCGTACTCCTGACCATTTGCCTTGAGTTTGACATGCAACGAATACGGTCCCTTCAATGCCTGCGAACAGATCTTCACCTTCTCCGCGGTAACGGACTTGGCATAAGTACCTATCTTCGCTACCGAGGGCGTATAGGTGTACCAATCAGCACTCGTACCGTTTTCCCAGAACTTACCGATATAGTTGCGGTCAGCTACCTCGGGGAAAGTCAAGTCACCGGTTTGACTCCACTTGCCGCCCCAATCCGCCGATGAGCCGCGCACCACAATGCACCTGTTGAAATCCCCAGCCGGCATATCAGCGCAGAACAAGTCACCGGTTTCTCCAGACATCGTGAGCCACTGCTGATTGGAGTCGGTTGTTCCCGACTTTTTCCATATATACAGATACATCTTCGCTCCGTCCTTTGTCCAGTTGTAACATCCGTCATGGAACGTCTGATCGGCATTAACGTAGATCTTCTCGCCCTGCTCGAACTGACGGGCAGACAGGCTTAACGACAGCAGACAGGATGCTGCGAGAAGGATTATATGTTTACTTATTTTCATGGTTGTATGGTTTTACTATTCAACAATGATTATTTCCACGCGGCGGTCGAGGGATATATTATTATCCACGCGCTCCTCATTGGCAACACGTGCGCCGTAGTTCTTTACCTCGAGTTGGGCATCGGGGATACCGAGCGAGACGAGGTAGTTCTTGACAGCCGTTGCACGATGGAGCGCTAACTGCTCATTGTACTCCACCTGACCTTCCTCAGAGGCGTGACCACCGATGATGATGTGGTTAGGCACTTCCTTGAGGATGGCGTAGATGTCACGCAGGTACTTCTTTGACTTATTGTTCAGATTATAACTGTCGAACGCAAAGTAAATCTTATTGAGTTTGTCCACTTTCTTTTGGATGAGTTTGATTTCCACTTTCGGCGCACGTTTGAAGGTATCGATGCGCTCGACGGTCTCTGTCTCCACGCGCTCAACGGTACGATAGGTAGTGTCGGGGCGGAAGAAGTAGTCATAGCTTTGCTCGGTGTGCGACTTGGGTTTGTCGAAGTGATGCCAGTGGATACCTATCTTCAGTCCAACAGCCCACGGACGTGTTGCGCCCTTGCGGAGCGAGGTGGCATAGAGACCATGGTACTCATCCATGAACGTGGATGGTCCGACACGCTGGTTATCCGCCCAACCGAACGGCGGAGCATCCTCGCCGGCGATTTCCGGTGCAGGGAGATACTGCGAGGGAACGATGTCCGTATTGATATTGTTCGGCGTATAATGTCCGTACAAGCCGATCATCATATCCAGCTGTTTGTTGAGATTGACGAGTGCACCGACCTCGGCAAAGACCGTAGCCATCATCTTGACGTCCATCTTACCCTGCGCTGTGGGTTGGCTGGTATAGAGGTCTGGGTTGTCGGGATAGTTACGTGCGTACTCATGATCGCTCATGCCGTCAAGGGTCAGTCCCCAGTTAGGGTACACACCCAAATGCTCGACATCGGCAGTCATCAGGCGGTACTTCTGGGCGATAGAGAACGCTGGAGCAACGCCGAGTGCACCGAAGATACCGACTTCGCCTTCGTCGTTCCACCACTGGGTCTGGATGGAGACGGGCACAGCCATGTTATATAATGTCTCGCGCTCGCGCCACGCATATACGCGAGCCGTGTGGTTGTAGTGGGGTTCACCTTTCGGGCCGTCGGTGTCTATACGATCGAGATAGACGAAGTCCGCATAATCCATGTTATTACTCAGCGAAGCCGTCGAGGTGATGTTCTCGAACCACAAACCAGCACCTACGCCCCAGTGCGGATGGAAGAAGTACGCATATTGCACTTGCAGACGAGCTGATGCGAACGGTGCGACCTTACCTCCGTACTTCGGGTCAAGTTGGTAGCCTATCGATCCCAGACCGCCACCGATGTACGCCTGCACGTAATGTCCCTTACGGTTCGTAGAGTCGGCGTAGGTGACAATGGTGTCGATGCGCGCTATGCTGTCCTCGCTATAGCGCACGACGCGGATGGTGTCGATGAAGGTGTGGATGTACTTCGTTGTCACTCGCACCAGACTGTCGGTTGATGCGTCCACCAGCGGCAGTGTCTCGTGTTGCGTCTGCTGGTCGGTGACGAACGGTTTGTCCATACGCATCTCTTGCCGGACGTTCGCGGGGGTCTCTCCCCTGCTCTGTCCGAAGAGGGGCAGCACAGCGGCTGTGAGAAGCGTGATGAGTAGTTGATGTTTCATGGTTGTTTATTTTGGCTATTAGCCATTGGCTGTTGGTGGCTGATAGCTATTGTAACTTTTTTAGTTGTGCGCCCGGGTAATAATGGGCAAGTATCTGCTGATAGGTGTGCCCTTGGTCAGCCATGACTGCTGCACCTATCTGACAGAGTCCGACGCCGTGTCCCCAGCCTTTGCCACGGAGGACGAAGTCGTCGGGTTGTCCGGCTTGCGCGGCAGTTGCGCGTTCGACCTCAAACGCCGAGCTGTAGAGACAAGTACGACTGAGCCACTTACGGATCTCCAGTTCTTTGCCAACGACCATCTGATGCTTGCTGCCGATGATCCGGAGTTCGTATATTCGTCCGCTTGGTCCGCGCTTGAGGGGCTTGAGGGCTTGTATGTCGCCGAAGTCAATGCCGGACTTCTCGCGGATGATGTCTGACAGCTCCTCTGCTGTGTAACGAACCGTCCAACGATAGAAGTCTTGAGTCTCGCGGTCATAGTTATTCAGAACCTGCGTGAGGATTCGCGCGTCGTGCGTGTTGCAGTAGGGGCACTCGACACTCTCGAGATAGCGGTAGTGGTGATCTGCCCACGCGTGCTCAAAGAGTTCCGTTCGCCCGCCGCAGCACTTATAGAAACGTGTATCGCAGATGGCATCATTGTCCGTTGGGTCAACGAGAACGATGCCTCGTGTGGCTTCGACCGCCTCGCGTACGCGTCGGGAGGCTTCGGGGCGCTCGTCGCGACGGGTTATGCCTTCGTAACGCTGGCAGTGGTCATCGGCACAGACATCAAAGCCGACGTGGGCGTCGCGTTCGTACCAGACTATCCGCCGTTGTTGACCGTTGGCTGTTGGCTGTTGGCTATTGGCTTCCAATGGCAAATGGCTAATGGCTAATGGCCTATTCACCATCGGGCGAAGTACCCACGAACGGGAGATGACGGCATGTGCTTTGAGCAGTTCGATGGACGAGGTGGCAGACATCTCGGAGGTGATGACAGAGGTGAGGTAGTCCTCGACATCGAGGGTGTTGATGGCAGTCTGTGTGCCGTCGGCATTATCGCGGATGGTCATTGTGCCCTCGAAGAGCTGGTCTTCCGTGCGATCCCAATGAAAGCCTACACCGATACGCACGTCGCGGAGCAACACTCCATTGGGGCGTTGTTCACACGAGATGTGCGGTGCTGTCATTATGCCGACGCGGATTTTCATCTTTTGTTCATCGCTATGCGGGCTTTGAGTTCCCAGGTGCGGATACGATCTTTGTAGAAGTTGTTCGCATTCATGGCAACGACGTCGCAGTTGGCATCGGAGTTATCCTCCCAGCGGCGGCAGTTGTAGAGCACGTCGTAGATACGTCCTATCTGGTACTCACGGCTGACGCGCAGACCTACTGCATAATCCTCGCCGTACTTGGTTGTGGGGAAGTTAATCGTGCGCAGCAGCGGCGTGTAGAATCCACGCGGTGCGCCGAGACCGTTGATACGCAGGGCATTGTTACGGCCGTTGTCGGGTGTCCACTCGCGGTGGTCGATTATTCCCGGGGGCAACTCATTGCCGTCAAAGTCTGTCATCCTGTATGTGCCTACGACCATCGCGCAGTTCTGCTCATGGAAGGCGTCAATGAACTTCTGGACTGTATTCTCATCGAAGTACGTGTCATCACTGTCAAGCTGAATGGCAAAACGTCCGCACTTGGGATGATGCAGGGCTACGTTCCAGTTTCCACCGATGGCGTGCCAGGACTTGTCTTGCGCGATGTAGATGAGATTGTCATGGCCTTCGGCAACAATGCGCTTGATGGCATCGACTGTGCCGTCCTCGCTATTGTCGTCCACAACGATGACGTTGAACTTATAGGGCGCATTGACTTTCTGCGAGAGAGCGCTACGGATAGCTGTCTCGATAGTGCGTACACGGTTCTTGCAGGGGATAACGACCGAGGCCTCGTACTCGAAGTCGCCGGCAGTCATATCGACATCCTTGAAGCCAGGCTCCAGATAACCGCCTATATCTTTGAGGTGACGTGTAACGGCTTTCTCCATCTCTATCTGCACACCGCGGTTCTTGGGATCAACATAATCGAAGAGTTTCTCGCCGGACTTACGGGTGTCGAGTTCGACATCGTAGTAGAGGAACTCGTTGATATGTTCGAGGGCACCTTTTTGGCTGACTTTGAGTCGCAGATCATACAGACCGGCATATTGGTAATCAACATCCATGCAGTTAACGGCATCGATGAGCGCCGAGGTGCGGTAGAAAAGTACCGAGCCGAAGTCGAAATCATCGCGCAGAGCACCGAGCTGGTAGTCGATCACCGGTGCGTTGGTGCGGATAGCGCCAGACTGATTGAAGTGGTCGGCATATACCATTGCGGCACCGGTATCCTCCATGAGCGCTTCCATCCGCTCAAGCGCAAAGAGCACGAACGAGAGGGTCGTGTACTTGGTGTAGATAAGCGTATAAGGGGTGTGACTCTGCGCAGCGATGGCGCGGATGTTCGCTGTCGAACGGATATCCCCTTTGATATAGTGCACCTCAGCTACCAGCGGTTGCTTGGAGAGGTTCTGCACGGTTGTTTGTACTTGTTGCTCCGACTGAAACGGAACGAAACATGTGATGTTTTTCATATATGAATTCAAAGATTTATTTACAAAGGTCTGTATTGAACGAAGGCTTCGATTGCCTCGTAGTTGGCAAGACCGAGTTTGGCGTAGAGTTCGGCGGTAGCGTGATTGCGGTCCTCTGCGCGTTGCCAGAAGAGGCGTTCGTCGTTGCCCATGAACGGCGCGGACTCCATCTGCGACTGATGTTTGAGGATAGCGTTTCGTTTGGAGCGCAGTTCCTCGGGCGACATCGGCACAGCCATCTCAATGAGATCAACACCCCACTCCATCCATGCACCGCGGTACATCCATATCCGGCAGTTCTTGAGCCAGGCGTCCCAGGCTTCGGTCTGTTTGAGATCATCGATAGCCGCAAGCACGGCGTCGGTGCAGACGCGGTGTGTGCCGTGCGGGTCAGCGAGATCGCCGGCTACGAAGATCTGGTCGGGTTTGACTTGCAAGAGCAGGTCTTCGACGATACGGATATCGCGTTCGGTGAGCGGGCCTTTCTTGATCGTGCCGGTCTCATAGAACGGCAGGTTGAGGAAGTGGATATGATCCAGCGGCAGTCCCATGTGTCGGCAGGCAGCTGTTGCCTCGCCACGGCGGATGAGCGCCTTGATGTCGAGGATCTCGCGGGTGTCTTGATCACCGATCTTCTCCTTGCTAAAGAAGTTCAGGTACTCGTTGTACTTTTGGTCGATAACCTTGTCGTCGGGCAGATGCATGAGTTTGTAGCCCTTGATGAAGTCCATGAAACGGATGACCTCGTCGTCACAGACGGCGATACAGCCGGAAGTCTGGTAGGCAATGTGGACATTATGCCCCTGATTGATGAGTCGTGCGAACGTACCGCCCATACTGATCACATCGTCATCGGGGTGCGGGGAGAAGATCACCACGTTCTTGGGGAAGGGTTTAGCCCGTTCAGGACGATTGCTGTCGTCGGCGTTGGGTTTGCCTCCCGGCCAACCGGTGATGGTATGCTGCAGGTCATTGAAGACCTTGATGTTGCAGTTATAGGCAGAGCCGAAGAGCGTTATGAGTTCCGAGAGTCCGTGGTCGTTGTAATCCTTGTTGGTGAGTTTGAGGATCGGTTTGTCGGTCTTCTCGCAGAGCCAGACTATGGCTTTGCGGATCAGCTGGTCGTCCCACTCGCAGCTGGTGACCGTCCAGGGTTTGCTGATACGCGTCAGGCGGTCGGCAGCCGAGAGGTCGAGGGCTATATGTGCGTTTGGCGAGAGCTGGAGTGCCGAAGCGGGGCACGCGGGCGAGGCATCTTGCTCAATGGCTCGCGCCACGGGTGCAGCCTTATGTTCGCCCCAGGCGACGAGCAGTATCTCGCGCGATTTGAGGATCGTGTCTATACCGATGGTGATGGCGCTCACGGGCACGGACTCGGTGTTACCGAACATCTCACTGGCATCGGCACGGGAGTTGTTGTCGAGAAGGACGAGTCGCGTCTCGCTGTTGAACTGCGAGCCGGGTTCGTTGAAGGCTATGTTGCCGCCACGACCTATACCGAGTAACATGAGATCTATACCACCGAGATCTTTGATTGTGCGCTCGTAGGCAGCACAGGCTTCGATGATCTGCTCCTTCGCCAGCGTGCCCGGAATAGAGATGACGTTCGCGGGTAGGATGCCAACCTTGGAGATGAACTGCTCCTCAAGTTGTCCGAGGCAACCGGCATCTTCCGAGGTTAGCGGATAATACTCATAGCCCACGACAAGCACGACGTTGCGGAAACTCAGTCCCTCCTGGTGGAGGCGGGTGAGTTCGGCAAAGATATCTTGCATCGAGCGTCCGGTCATCATGCTGAGCACAAACTTCTTACCCTCCTTCTGGTATTGGGCAATCAGTTCGGCTATATGTTGCGCCACGGCTATAGCGCCCTGTTTGCCGGTTTCGTAGATGACGGTTTTCACCTTCTCCATGCGCGTGACACGTGTGAGTTCGTACACGTCTTCAGGGCAATAGAGTTTTTTCGCCACATGGCTGAGCGAGATCTGTGAACTCAAGTTCGTTCTCATGTTCTTACGGTTATTAGTAGGTTTCCCGATAGCGGGGACTGTTATGCCAGTTTCTTTAGTGCGACTTCAACGCGGCGTATCGTCTCGTCCTTGCCGAGGATGCCGGTGATGTCCCATATATGCGGGCCGCGGGCTGCACCGACGAGGCAGATTCGGAAAGCGTTCATCACGATGCCGAGGCCATAGCCTTGAGCTTCGATCCACGGAAGAACGGTAGCATCCAGCGCCTCGTAGCTCCAGTCTTTCTGGGCTTTGAGCACAGCGAGGAGTTCTTTCATGTGTTTGGGGGAGTCCTCTTTCCAGCGTTTCTTGAGGGACTTCTCGTCATACTCCTCGGGAGCAACGAACAAGAAGTTACACTGCTCCCATAGTTCGCTCACGAACGATACACGCTCCTTGACGAGGCCGACGATCTTGGCGATCTTTTCGTTGCCGATTTTTGCGACGGCTTTCTCGCCAAGCTTGGCTTCGAGAATGGGGCGGAACTCTTCGGCGAGTTGTTCGTTCGAGCGCATCTGGAGATACTGGTGGTTGAACCACTTGCCCTTCTCGTAGTCGAACTTCGCGCCGGATTTGCTCACGCGCTCGAGGGAGAAGTTAGCTATGAGTTCGTCCATAGAGAATATTTCCTGATCACCCGATACGTGCCAGCCGAGCAGGGCGAGGAAGTTAATCACCGCCTCGGGGTAGTAACCGCTCTCACGGTAACCGCTGCTCACCGAGCCGTCTTTCTCATTGTGGAACTCGAGCGGGAAGACAGGGAAGCCGAGACGGTCGCCGTCACGTTTGCTGAGTTTGCCATTGCCGTCAGGTTTGAGCAAGAGAGGCAGGTGAGCGAACTGCGGCATCGTGTCTTCCCAGCCGAAAGCACGGTAGAGAAGTACGTGCAGCGGGGCGGAAGGCAGCCACTCCTCACCACGGATCACATGTGTGATGCCCATCAGGTGGTCATCGACGATGTTGGCAAGGTGGTAGGTCGGCAGGCGGTCAGAGGATTTGTAGAGCACCTTGTCGTCAAGGATGTTCGAGTTGATCGTCACATCACCGCGAATCAGGTCGTGAACTACAATATCTTCATCCGGGTCAACGAGGAACCGCACCACAAACGGCTCGCCGTTCTCTACACGCTCTTTGGCATGCACACAGGTCAGCGAGTTGTCCATCATACCGCGCGTTGTGGCATCGTATTGGAAGTTTGGTATCTCTTTGCGCTTGGCTTCCAGCTGCTCCGGGGTATCGAACGCCACGTAAGCCTTATGTTCGTCCAGCAACTGCTTTACATACTTCCAGTATATATCCCGGCGTTCACTCTGGCGGTAAGGGCCATGATCGCCTTTGCCGTCGGGAGCTTCCTTGCAGATTCCCTCATCGATCTTAATGCCTAACCAGTCCAGTGCCTCGATGATATACGCCTCGGCTCCAGGGACGAAACGTGTGGAGTCGGTGTCCTCGATACGGAGGAGCATGTCGCCGTCATGCTGACGTGCGAAGAGGTAGTTATACAGCGCAGTGCGTACACCGCCAATGTGTAGAGCGCCCGTAGGCGAAGGTGCGAAACGCACTCGTACTCTTCTGTTATCCATAAGTTTTAATACAAAAGTTTTTTGGTGTTATTGTTATGTTGAATTATGTATATTCCTTGCGGTAGTTGCGGCATTTGCGTGCCTGAATAGACGAGCCGTCCGTAGAGGTCGTACACGCGGTAGCCCGACGGGTTGTCAGCAGTCTGCGTGAGAGCGGCGGGCGGGGTGTAAGAATGGAAAGTGTAGCCGAGCTTGCTATCCATCCAGTTGATACGCATCGGCAAGAACAGCTTCAGGCGATTGACCTCAGCAGAGAACGAGCCGAGTGCGACGGGATTCTGATGTACGCGCTGCGAGAGTATAGGCCAGCGTAGGAAGTTCAGCCGCTGTGAGGCGTCGAGGCTCTGAGCGACACTATCCACGAAGGCGGTGAGGAGGTCGGCATTGATGCCACGATTGCGCGCCCTGTGCCAGAGATCCAGCATCTCGTCGCGCGAACGCTGGTCGGCATAGAGAATATGCTCCACGAACGGGCGCACGTGCGATGCCGAGCCGTACATGTAATCCGTGTGGTTCGAGAGCGGGTATTCGCGGTCATCGTTGTCAAAGGCGATGTCGAAATCCCAGACGGGACCGGTGTAGGCTTGCGGGTCGTTGCGTTTCTTGAACATGTAACACGACCAGTAACTGTCAGGGTTGCCGCTGAGTTGGTTAGCGAGGAAGTAGCGCGCAAACGAGGGATAGTCGATGTACTGCCGCCACGTGGTATTAGAGGACGAGCTCTTATAGACACGATTCTCCAGCGTGCTGAAGTAATCCTCAAAGTACGTGCGCTGGGCGGAAACGATCTCATCGTCTTTGGGCGAGTGGATGGTTATGCTTAGTCCGCGCGGCGAGTAGTACGGCGCAGGCTCGTTGTAGGCGTAACTGTCAATCTCCCAGAGGTAGCCGCCGGTGAGGGCTTCGCCGGAAATATCGTCGGGCGTCATCTCGTCAATCGCCACGCGGCCTTTCTTGACTTCAATCTTGTCGCTGAGCTGGTAGCAGCCTTTGTACTCGCCGTTGACGAGCACATCGACAGCGCGGCAGAAGGGCGTGTAAGGCATCTCCATTGCAGCGCTGATGCGGAAAGCAACAATGTTTCGCATCAGCGTTTTGTCGCCATAGTTATTGATGAGCGTCCAGTTCTTGGCATTGGCGGGCGAACCGAGGAGTTTGTGCTTGTTGTTGAACTTTATCCGGTAAGGTTTCTTGGGGAATCCCATTGAGGCATTGCCGCGAAGCCGGAGTCCCGCCGTATCTTGCAAGACGGATCCGTCATCACCGAGGACGGTGACGATGCTCTCGATGTAAGTCTGTTTGTCCCACGGATCGGTGTTGTCCTTAGTGTGGATCACCACGCAGGGCAGGTTTGTCGGGCGGTAGAGGTTGGTGCTGTCGCCATCGCCGGCGTGACCATAAAACTCCAGTTCGGCGATGTTACAGCGCGCGTCGTTGGGGCCGACGTAACGGACATAGCGGAAGCCGAGCGAGCAGTTCACGTCCGCATAATCCATCTTGCCTATTGTGCCTTGTTTGTCATTGACATAGAGCGGTACAGCATCCATGAAGTCAGGGGTGTTGGCGCCTTCGAAGACGCCGAGTTGTACACGTTTGGGACCTTGTCCGTCGTTGCGCGGGCTCCAGCCGACGCGAGTAATGATGTGACGGCTGCCGAGATCGAGGCCGACGTAGGTGTAATAACGGTCGTACGAGGCGTAGAACGTGCTCATGTCACCATCGAAGGCATCTTTGGGGAGATTGCGGGTGGTAGTGGCATCAAAGGTGGAATAATCCACCGAAGGCGACGAACCGATGGGCGTGCCGCTGAGTTTGGGATCTTGCGCACAAAGTGCGCCCGCCCACAAAAGCAGGCACGCGAGGAGCACACAATATGTCCGATTTCTTGTCCGCACGATGAATCTTTATGCTTCTTATTTCGCACGCCCATGAGGCGCACACGCAAAAACGCCTACAAAGTTACAAAAAATAATCCAAATTTGCAAATTTTGCGGCACTTTTTTTGCAAGGAATATATTTTTTTCGCCAAATAGGGCTTCGCGAGGCGTTTCGGGAGTGGATTTTTGCGGATTTCAGGGGGATTAGCGGGTACATTTTTGCGGGTTTTTGTGAACAAAAAGTATATAATATATATATTATATAGTATAATGTGAGAAATTGAAAAAATCGGCGTTTATCCTATGGTTATCATATGGGTATCTTGCGGTTATCATATGGTGAGGGGTGCTTGCGGTCTCGTTTTCGGGCGGTAACAAGTCGGTAAGTGGCAGGTGGGAGGGCGAGGAAATATGCAATGTTATCATTGAAAAGTGAAGAAAATGCGTGGAAAATTTGCAAATGTCGATTTTTTTTTGTACCTTTGCGCGCTTTTTGTGATTATTGAGCGGGGGTGCGTACGCGTGCAAGGGGATGAGCGCCCACGGATGGGACGGACGGGACGGATTTTTTTGTAAGCCCACGGATAGGACGGATGGGACGGATTTTTTTGCAAGCCCACGGATGGGACGGATGGGACGGAAATTAAGGAAATCTTTAAAAATACATATAAGAAAATGGAATTAAACAATCGAATTATCGCCGTGGTGGGACTGGGATATGTAGGTCTGCCATTGGCAATTGAGTACGGAAAGAAGTACCGTGTAATCGGATTTGACATCTACGAGCCACGTGTGGCTGAGTTGAAGGCAGGTAAGGATCACACCCTGGAGGCTGATCTGGTGGGTATGAAACAAGCGAGAGACCTGTATGAGGCAACGAAGAGCGTGGGACTGACGCTGACGTCGGATGTAGAGGAACTGAAAAAGGCAAACACGTATATCGTGACTGTGCCGACGCCGATTGACCGGTTTAACAATCCGGATCTGACACCGCTGATCAGTGCGAGTGAGCTGATAGGCAAAACGCTGAACGAGGGCGACATAGTCATCTATGAGTCAACCGTATATCCGGGCTGCACGGAGGAAGACTGCGTGCCGGTACTGGAGAAGTACAGCGGGCTGAAGTTCAACAAAGACTTCTTCTGCGGGTACTCGCCGGAGCGCATCAATCCGGGCGACAAGGTCAACACCCTGACGAAGATCAAGAAGATCACTTCGGGTTCGACGCCTGAGGTAGCCGACCTGGTGGATGCGCTGTACAACAGCATCCTGGAGAACGGCACGCACAAAGCGCCGAACATGAAGGTTGCCGAGGCTGCGAAGGCTGTGGAGAACAGTCAGCGCGACGTGAACATCAGTTTCATGAACGAGCTGGCGCTGATATGCGACAGAGTGGGCATTGACACGAACGATGTGATCGAGGCTGCGGGTACGAAGTGGAACTTCCTGAAGTACAAACCAGGTCTGGTCGGTGGTCACTGTATATCCGTTGACCCGTATTATCTGGCACACAAGGCGAAGGCGCTGGGTTATGACCCGCAGGTAATCCTGTCAGGGCGCGCCGTGAACAACTCGATCGCGAACTTCATTGCGCACAAGACGCTGAAACTGATGATCCAGAAAGACCACAAGATCAAAGATTCGAACGTGTTGATACTGGGCGTGACATTCAAGGAGAACTGCCCCGACTGCCGTAACACGAAGGTGGTGGATATAGCCACGGAGCTGGAGGAGTTCGGTTGCAAGGTGGATATCTATGATCCGTGGGCATCGCCGGCAGTGGTGAAACACGAGTACGGGAAGGAACTGATTGCGGCGGTTGATCCGACGAAGAAGTACGAGGCTGTTGTGGCTTGCGTAAGCCATAACCAGTTCATGACATTTGACTTCAAGAAGTACAAGAATCAAGGCGCCGTGATATTTGACGTCAAGGGATTCGTGGATCGAGACCTGGTTGACGCGAGGTTATAAGCCCACGGATTGAACGGATTAAACGGACTTTTTTATAAGCCCACGGATTGAACGGATTAAACAGATTTTTTTATAAGCCCACGGATTGAACGGATTAAACAGATTTATTATGAAGATAGCAGTAGCGGGTACGGGATATGTCGGATTGTCGATAGCGACGCTGTTGGCGCAGAAGAACCACGTAACGGCGGTGGATATCGTGCCGGAGAAGGTGGAGATGCTGAACAGGGGAGAGTCGCCTATTCAGGACGAATACATTGAACGGTATCTCAAAGAGAAAGACCTGAATTTGACGGCGACGCTGGATGCGGAGGCGGCGTATCGGGATGCGGAGTTTGTGGTGATCGCGGCTCCGACGAACTACGACCCGCAGAAGAACTACTTCGACACATCGGCTGTGGAGGCAGTGATCCGACTGGTGATGCAGGTGAATGCGGAGGCGATCATGGTGATCAAATCCACCGTGCCGGTAGGATACACAGAGCATATCCGCCAGAAGACGGGCAGCAAGAACATCCTGTTCTCGCCGGAGTTCCTCAGGGAGAGCAAGGCGCTGTATGACAACCTGTATCCGTCGCGTATCATTGTGGGCACGGATATGGCGGACGAGCGGCTGGTGAAAGCGGCGCATCAGTTTGCGGCGTTGCTGCAAGAAGGCGCGCTGAAGCCGGAGATCGACACGCTGTTCATGGGCTTCACAGAAGCCGAGGCGGTGAAGTTGTTTGCGAACACGTATCTGGCACTGCGAGTAAGTTACTTTAACGAGCTGGACACGTACGCCGAGATGAAAGGTCTGAACACGCAGAAGATCATCGAGGGCGTGTGCCTGGATCCGCGAATAGGGACGCAGTACAACAACCCGTCGTTCGGATACGGCGGCTACTGTCTGCCGAAAGACACGAAGCAGCTGCTGGCGAACTACCAAGACGTGCCGGAGAACCTGATCGGGGCTATCGTGGAGAGTAATAGGACGAGGAAGGACTTCATCGCCGACCGAGTGCTGGCGAAAGCCGGGTACTATGACTACTATCACAGAGGGGATTATGATGCGAAAGAGGAGAGGAGTTGCGTGATAGGAGTGTACCGATTGACGATGAAGGCGAACAGCGATAACTTCCGTCAGTCGAGCATCCAAGGCGTGATGAAGCGCATCAAAGCCAAAGGCGCGACGGTGATCATCTACGAGCCGACGCTGGAAGACGGATCGACATTCTTCGGCAGCAAGGTCGTGAATGACCTGAACGAGTTCAAGCGGCTGAGTCAGGCGATCATTGCGAACCGCTATGATGCGTGTCTGGACGAAGTGAAAGAAAAAGTATATACGCGAGATATTTATCAGCGCGACTAAAACCAACAGATATGAAACGACTATTATGGGTAGTGCTGGCTATACTGCCGCTGATGCAGGTTTTGGCACTGACTGACCAAGAGATTATGCAGTCGGCTATCACGCTGCGGATGCAGGGCTTAGCCGATCAGGAGATTGCCAAAGAGCTGATACGCCAAGGTGCGACCATCGAGCAGTTGCAGCGTGTGAGTTCGCAAGCGATGATGATGCAGCAACAGATGCAGTCAGGCAACATGCAGACGACGGGAATCATGACCAGCGTACCGACCCTGAACACGCAGCGCCAGAATAACGGCGAGACGTTCCCTGCTATGGATATGCAGTTGCTGATGAGCAATGCGGGGCTACTGACGAAAGAGAAGTCACGGATCTTCGGTCAGGACATCTTCCGCACCCCTGCTGCGGAGTACATGCCGAACATGAACCAGCCGACGCCAAAGAACTACACGTTGGGCGCAGGCGACGAGGTGATCATCGACATCTACGGCGCAGGGCAGCTGAATGTACAGACTGTGATCAGTCCTGACGGGACGATCACTATCGAGGGTTTCGGTCCTATTCAGCTCGGCGGGCTAACGATCATCGAAGCCACACGACGGCTGAAGAACACTATCGGCAAGCGTTATCAGGGCAGCCAGATCATGCTGAGTCTGGGTCAGACGAGGACGATCACGGTGAACGTGATGGGCGAAGTGACGACACCGGGTTCGTACCAGTTGTCGGCCTTCGCGAACGTGATGAACGCGCTGTACATGGCCGGTGGTGTGACGGAGAAAGGTACACTGCGTCAGATACGCATCTTCCGTCAGAACCAGTTGCTGAGTCAGGTGGACTTGTACAGTTACCTGATGGACGGTGTGCTGGACGGCGACGTGCGGTTGGAGGACGGCGATGTGATCATCGTGAATACGTACAGTGCGATGACGAGCATTGACGGCAAGGTGAAACGTCCGATGCAGTATGAAATGAAACCTGACGAGACGCTGGAGCGACTGCTGTACTACGCCGGCGGATTCAGCGGCGAGGCGTACACCGATGCGGTGCGCGTGATGCGTAAGAACAACGGCGCGCAGTCGGTACACACGATCCGAAATGCGGATTTCGGTTCGTTCCGTCTGATGGACGGCGACTCGATCAATGTGGCAGCTATCCTACCCCGCCTGAAGAACACCGTGGAGATCCGCGGGGCTGTGTTCCGTCCGGGATTCTACGGCATGGATGCGAATGTGACGAGCGTCAAGAGCCTTGTAGCCGCAGCTGACGGGTTGAGTGAGGATGCCTCGGCAACCCGCGCCGTGCTATACAGGATGCAGTTGGATCGAACCTATCTGGCTATCGCCATTGACCTGCAGGGAATACTCAACGGGACAACGGAGGATATCGAACTAAGGAACGAAGACCAGCTGTTTGTTCCGTCGCGTAAGAACGTACTGGAGAACCTGATCGTGGTTATCCACGGCGAGGTGTATCAGCCGGACACGTTTGCTTTTGCGCAGAACGAGAGCGTGGAGGATCTGATTCTGCGTGCCGGTGGTCTGACCGAGAAGGCATCACTGACCAAGGTGGATGTAGCGCGCCGTGTGTTTGACCCGAAAGCCAAGGAAGAGTTGCAGATCAAGACAAAGGTCTTTACCGTTGAGTTGAGCGACAGCTTGGGATTGCATGAGCACGGATTCCTGTTGGAGCCTTATGACGAAGTGTTTGTTCGCAGAAGTCCGGCTTACGGTCAGCAGATGAATGTGCGCGTGCAAGGCGAGGTGCTGTTTGAGGGCACGTACACGATGAAGACGCAAGACGACAGGCTGTCGGACTTGGTTAAGCAAGCCGGTGGACTGAGCAGCCATGCATTCACTGCGGGTGCGCGTCTGCAACGCCGGATGACACAGGACGAGAAGTTGCGTCGCGACCAACTGCTGAAGATCAACCGTGCGGCGTCAGTGCGGGACAGCGTGAATGTGGAGAAGCTGGATCTGGGTGACACGTACTGGGTAGGCATCGACCTGGCAGAAGCTGTGGCTAACCCCGGCTGCGACGAGGATATCACGCTCAGGGAAGGCGACGTGCTGATTGTGCCGACCGTGAACAACACCGTGAAGATCAACGGCGAGGTGCTGTTCCCGAACACGGTAAGTTACATTCAGGGCAAGAACGCCCGGTACTACATCAACCAGGCGGGAGGATTCAGCAACCGTGCGCGGCGTTGCAAAGCGTATATCATCTACGCCAACGGCAAGGTTCATCCTGTGAGCGGCGGCAAGGTGCAGCCGGGTTGCGAGATCATCGTGCCGAGCAAGCCCGATCGCAAGACGAGCAACGCAGCGCAGTGGGTAAGCATCGCTTCGGCGACGGCATCGCTGGCCAGTGTGGCAACTACGTTGACAACACTTATCATCAGTGTAACAAAGAAATAATGGTAGCAACTAACCATGACAAGTATGGAAGAAATGAATCAAAACGATAAGCAGCAAGAATACTTCAGCTTTGCGGCACTATTCAAGACCTTGTGGGATCGGCGGAGAGTATTCTACTGGTTGCTGCCCGTGACGTTCGTAGTGTCGTCGGCACTGATCTTGTGCGTGCCGCGGTACTACACCTGCGAGGTAACGCTTGCTCCGGAATCGAATGAGATGAGTTCGTCCGGTTCGCTGCAGGCATTGGCCTCCTCGTTCGGTTTTGACCTGCAGAGTCTGACGAACGATGATGCTCTGCGTCCGGCGTTGTATCCGGATATCATACAATCTCCGAACTTCCTGATCGGTCTGTTTGACGTGCCAGTATCAACATTGGACAATTCGTATTCCGGCACGTATTATAACTATCTGCGCCAATATAAGTTGGCATTCTGGAAGCGCTGGAAGGTGAAGCTTCTTACGCTTTTAATGCCAACAGAGGATACTCCGGCAGGGCAGCGAGGCGGCGACGGAGTGGATGTGTTCTGCATGAGCAAACAACAATGGGGAGTGATCCAGCTGATGCGAAGCAACATCACCTGTAAGACAGACAAGAAGACCGATGCCATCACCATCAGTTTTACCGCCCAGGACAAGCTTGTCTGTGCCACGATGGCAGACTCTGTTTGTGCGGCACTTCAGGCCTTTGTGACCAACTATCGTACTGCCAAGAGTCGCACCGACCTCTCGTACTACGGGCAAGTGATGAACGATGCGTACAAGGAGTATCAAGACGCGAGCGAGCAGTATACCCGCTATATAGACAGTCATAGCGGAATCAAGCTGGAGCAATACCGCATTGAGGCACAACGTCTTGAGTCAGAGATGCAACTCAAGCACTCGGTCTATACGTCCTTCCAGAAGCAGTACCTTGCCACGCAGGCCCGCTTGCAAGAGAACACACCGGTGTTTACTGTTATTCAGTCGGCCTCCGTGCCGCTGAAGCCTGCCGGTCCGAAACGGATGATCTTTGTGCTCGGCATGCTGGTATTAGCGACCATGATAGCATGTTGCGTGATTTGTAAGGACCAGTTATTGGCATTGTTTGCATTGACAGAAAGATAACGAAGGGCAGACATGCAGATCCGGCAGTTCATATCATCGCATAAGTCGTTGGCAGAGAGTTTCTTCTCCCTGTCCGCGCTGAATTTGATTGAGTCATTGCTGCCGTTGATCACCATGCCGTATATTCTGCGTGTCGTAGGTGCGGCAAATTTCGGAGTGTATTCGTACGTGATGATCATCATACAATACTGCTCTATCTTCAACGCTTACGGATTTAACTTCTCCGCCACGAAACAGATATCACAGGACAGGGACAACACCGAGCATATCAATCAGATATACAGTGCGGTGATCAGTTGCCGGCTATTGCTGTTTGTACTGGCGGCGGCTATCATTCTTATGCTATCGCCCCTGCTGCTGACGACGAAGCAAGAACTGTACATGTTCCTGATGGGACTTGGGGTGGTATTAGGCGACAGTCTGAATCCCGTGTGGCTCTTCCAGGGCAAAGAGAAGATGCGCTATATGACGATCGTCAATTCAAGCACGAAGATATTTTTCACACTGCTGATCTTTGTGTTTATCCGCGAGGCATCGGATTTTGTGTATCTGGTACTGTACCAGAGTCTCGGATACCTGATTTCGGGCATATTGAGCATTATCATTGCGATGCGTATCTTTGGCGTACGATACAAGCTCCCGACATGGCAGGAACTGGCATATCAGTTCAAAGACGGGTTTGCCGTGTTCAGTTCAACGATAGGCATCAACCTGTACCGGAATGCGAACATCTTCATCTTGAAGTTCTTTGTGAGCGATGCGGCGCTGGGTGTGTATTCCGCTGCAGAGAAGATCATCAAAGGCATCCAGATGCTGACCAACCCCATTGCGCAGGCATTGTTCCCGCACATGAGCAACAATTTCAAGTCGCATAGTCTGGCAGAGAATCTGCAGACGCTCAAGAAAGCAGCGCTTGTGCTATGCGGCATACTGCTTGCGGCTATGGTAGCCACTATTGTTTGTTCCAAATGGTTAGTGTGGCTTTTGTGCGGTCAAGAGTTTATCGCAGCTGTTCCGTTAGTACGAATGATGGCTCCGATAATAGTGATAGCGGGAATGAATTACACGTTGGGTATCGTCGGGCTGATTAATCTTGACAGAGCCAAGTTTTTCACTTATTCGGTGCTGCTTGCGGGAGTCCTGTCCATTGCGACACTACTCATGACGGCATCTACATACGGCATTCAGGCCGGAGCAATGGTCATGCTGGAAGCAGAAATAGTACTGGTGATTTGCCTCACCGGATCATTATTATACATTAAACATCATCATATCGAGTAATAATGTTTTTGACAACTATAGGCATATTGGCATTTTTGTTAGCGGCAAGTTACTTCTACACCCGTTCCCTTGCTCATCCGGGTGTAGTGACAGCCGGTATATGGTTAGTGCTGCTGCTTATTTATAACACCGCAGACTTTAATTTGTATGAACTGTCTGACAGTTTTTACAAGGCGGTGTTATTGTGGGTGTGCCCATTCTGCATAGCCTCACTGATCAGTCAACACAGTTCTTCATTAATGCCGAAAATCATAGCGGGCGATGCCAACCCTAAGATTTTAGCGTTTATCAAGCCATTTCTTATTGTGGCACTTATCCTTGCCTCCCTTGCTCTGGTTTACAGAGGAATGTTGTTCAACTCCTCGAACATCCTGTACGGTATCCGTCAGGCGAGTGTGGCATCCTTGCGCGGGGATGAAGACGTTATTCCGTTCCCTATATGGTTGAGACCTTTCATAACGATTGCTAACACAGCAGCTATGCCGACGTGCTTGTATCTGTTTGTCCTCAAAAAAGACAAGAGCCGCTATTCCAAGGTTTTGCTTATTCTGCTGATTGTATTCTATTTATTACGAAGTAACAAGAACGTTATCGCGCAGGTCGGTTTGGCTTTTGTATGCATGCTGCTACTTGAGCAGTCAGTTTCCAAGAAGAAGATTTTAACGATTGCTCTGATTATGGGTGTCTTCATGATCGGAATCAGTTACTTGCGACGGCTTGGAGTGAAAGGCGACGGCTTTGTCATGACAGACTTCATTGCACTATATCTATTAGCTCCATTGCCTGCTTTTGACAGCGTATTGGATAGTACATCCCTTATAGAAAATTTTCATGGTGAATATACGTTCAGAGCATTTGTCAACATATTACATTTATTCAATCCGTCCATTGTCGGAAATTCCGATCCGTTTAACCTTGAGAATTGGGTTACTGTGCCAGTTCCTGTCAATGTTTACACAACCCTATTCCCGTTCTACGAGGACTTTGGTTATATCGGGATTGCCATATTTGGTGCGCTGCTTGGTTACTTCTCCAGCATTATTTTCAAGCATGCAATAAAGGGATTTGTGGTAAGTAAGTTGGTGTATTCTTGTATGTTCTACACATTGATCTTCCAATTCTTTGCAGACAACTTCTTCCAGTTCCTATGGGCAAATGTGGCATATATACTATTCTGTATATTGATCGTTTTCAGGCCCATTACTATACAGCCAGCTAAAAACAAACCGGAACAAGCGAAATGAAACAATCGACATTATATAGAATTCGGGGCAAGTGGTCATCGCTGATCAGCCACGTTCACACGAGTCTGATACGGAGGCGTTTCAAACATGTAGGGCGTAACACGGTATTGGGTTATCCGTTTGTGCGCTTGTGCGGGGAAGGCGCTATTACGATAGGGGACAACACCTACATTGAGCCTATGACCGAATTAACGGCATGGACGCAGTACAAGGAGCAGACATTCAATCCCTCCATCACGATAGGTGACGGATGTACGATCCGGCACGGCTCACAGATTACCGCTATCGAGTATATACATATCGGCAACAATCTGCTGACCGGTCCTAACGTGTTGATTACGGATAATGCGCACGGCGCGAATGAGTGTATTGATGAGTTGAAGATTCGTCCGCAAGACAGGATGTTGACATCCAAAGGCGGGGTAACCATCGGCAATAACGTTTGGCTTGGTGCCCGAGTTGTAGTGTTGCCGGGAGTAAGCATCGGAGATGGCGCAGTAATAGCTGCCGGAAGTATTGTGACCAAAGATATTCCAGCTTACAGCATCGCCGCCGGAATACCGGCACGAGTTATCAAACAATTTGAACAAAAACAATAACGATATTATGGCTAACGAAAAGAAAGCGCATGTTATAGCTTATTACCTGCCACAGTACCACCCTATTCCGGAAAATGACGAATGGTGGGGCAAGGGTTTTACGGAATGGACCAATGTGGCCAAGGCGAAGCCTATGTTCCGCGGGCACTATCAACCCATTGTGCCTGCTGATTTGGGGTTTTATGACTTGCGCGTACCTGAGGTTCGTGAAGAGCAAGCGAGATTAGCCCAAGAAGCAGGGATTGATGCGTTTTGCTATTGGCACTATTGGTTTGGCAACGGCAAGCAGCTATTGGAACGTCCGCTGAACGAAGTTGTCGCTTCCGGTAAGCCGGATTTTCCGTTCTGCATAGGATGGGCTAATCACTCATGGATGAAGAAGAGTTGGAACAATCAGGTATCACGATTTTGTCAGGACTTGCTGATTGAACAGAAATATCCAGGAAAAGAGGATATGGTCGCTCATTTCGAGACTCTGCTGCCCGCATTCCGGGACAAGCGGTACTATCGGATAGACGGGAAACTTCTATTCGTCATCTTCTCGCCGACAACCATGCCGGATACGGAATTGTTTATGAGTACATGGCAGGAACTGGCCAAGAAGAATAATCTTCCGCCATTCTATTTCATCGGTCAAGGAGATCTGAACCAGATAAAAGATCCGGTCTATAAGCAATACGATGCGATTAATGTGGAAAGTATTCGGACATTCTTCAACTCATCACGCTTGAGACGTATTATCGCATACACCTTGCGTCATCCGATCACACAGCCTTATAAGGCCATATTAAAGAAATACGATATGGATCTGCTCAAGCGGGAAGAGGTTATTCCTACGCTGTATGCCAACTGGGACAACACTTCGCGTATAGGCTATATAGGAACGGTCTTTACCAATCCTGATCCTAAGATATTCAAGCAGCATATACAACAGGTTATTCAGAACACGGGGCGCAAGGACAAGCTGATGTTCCTGAAATCATGGAATGAATGGGGAGAAGGCAACTATGTGGAGCCCTGCTTGAAATATGGTCATGGCTATTTGCAAGCCTTGAAAGAAAGTATATACGGAGAATAGATATTTGTTTATTGTATGAACATAGCAGTTATTTTAGCCGGCGGAAGCGGCACTCGTCTGGGAAACGACGTACCTAAGCAGTTTTTGAAAGTTGCAGGCAAACAGGTCATTGAGCACACGATAGATGTGTTTGACAATTGTGCTCTGATTGATGAGATATGTATCGTCAGCAAGCCTGACTATGTATCCGAGGTCGAGAGTCTGGTCGTCAAGAACCAGTACAAGAAAGTCAAGAAAATCCTGAACGGCGGCAAGGAACGCTACGACAGCAGTCTGGCAGCAATCAATGCCTATACGGATGACGATGCAAACCTGCTGTTCCACGACGCGGTACGTCCGCTGGTAAACGAGCGCATCATCAAGGACTGCATTGAAGCCCTGCAGCAATACAATGCCGTGGATGTAGCAGCCAAGACGACAGATACGATCATCTCGGTGGATGTTAACGAGTGCATCGACTTCATTCCGAACCGTGCCTACCTGCGTAACGGGCAGACGCCACAATGCTTCAAGCGAGGAACTATACGCCGCGCATACGAGATTGCGTTAGCCGATCCTAAATTTGTCACGACGGATGACTGCGGTACGGTACGAAAGTACTTGCCCGACGAACCGATCTTTGTCGTCAACGGTGAGAACTCGAACATGAAACTGACCTATCTTGAAGATCTGTTTCTGTTGGACAAACTCTTCCAATTGCGCACACAGAGCGGCGAGCAGAAGCACCTCTCGCCGAAAGCGGAACAAGGATTGAAGCAGAAGGTGATTGTTGTCTTCGGCGGCAGCTACGGAATAGGCGGTGAGATGATCAAACTCGCGCAACAATACGATGCGCGGATCTACTCCTACTCGCGTTCGCAGAACGGATGTGACGTATCCGACGCAGAGAACGTACGCAAGGCATTAGGCGAAGTGGCAGCCAAGGAAGGACATATCGACGTTGTTGTCAACACGGCCGGTGTGTTATTCAAGGAAGCATTGACCTCGATGTCACAGGAATCCATCATGGCTTCGCTGAATGTCAACTTGTTAGGTGTGATTAACGTAGCGCGCGAGGCGTTCCCTTACCTGCACGACACGCGCGGTTCGCTGCTCTTCTATACCAGTAGCAGTTACACGCGCGGACGGATGATGTACAGCCTCTATTCGGCGACCAAAGCGGCGATCGTCAACTTCGTACAAGCCATAGCGGAGGAGTGGCATGATTTCGGTATCCGCGTGAACTGCATCAATCCCGAACGCACCAAAACGCCGATGCGCATCCAGAATTTCGGCAATGAGCCGGAGGGAACGCTATTGCCTGCAGAGGATGTAGCCATTGCCTCATTTAACACCGTATTCTCCGATGCGACAGGTGAAGTGATTGACGTAAGGAGAAACAACGCAAAATAAGAACAGATATGTCCAGAATCCAACACTTCAGGCAACTGGTGTTCGCCCGCTCGTGGGGTGAAGTGCTCGGTCGTGCTTTCGAACTGACGTTCGGATATATCCTCTATGCTATTTCATTCTTAATACCCCGCAAACAGAAGCGCTGGGTGTTTGGCACGAACGTAGGTTTTGCGGACAATGCGAAGTACCTATACATAGCCACCCTGGCACATCGGGATATTGACGCATGTTGGATTGCCGGTTCGCGCAGCGAGGCAGAGGCCATTGCCAATCGTGGTATGAATAGTGCATACAAATACAGTTTGAAAGGATTGAGATATTGTTTGACAGCCAAATACTACGTGTTTACGTACCACAGTAAAGACATCAACTTCTTCACCAGCGGTGGAGCAAAGAAGATCAATCTGTGGCACGGTGTAGGGATTAAGAAAGGCTCAAAGTCCGTCAGCAAATCCATGCCATCATGGTTGACACACTTTCTGCTGCCACATATGTACGAGCACATTGATTTATTCCTGTCCACCTCTCCGCTGATGAACAGGCATTTCCAGCATATGTTCGAGTTACCGGACGGCATCATTTACGAAGGTATGTATCCACGGTGCGCATTCCTGATGCAACCAAGCGATCAGATTGAGCAACAGATTCAACACACCGAAGATGCCCAAACCATAGAGACCATCCAAACGCTGAAGCGGTACAATCACGTGTATATCTATATGCCGACATGGCGCATCAACCTGAAAGATACTTTCCTTACGGCAGCCGGCATTGATTTTGAACAGGTTGACCGGCTGATGAGCGAACAGAACAGTCTGTTTGTGGTCAAATTGCACCCGGCAGTCAAGATGGCACATAAGCAAGGTACATACAAACACATTCTGTTCCTTGACAAATCGCAAGATATATACCCAATATTGCCGTTTACCCAGACGCTTATAACGGACTACTCGTCAATATATTACGACTATCTGCTGATGGAAGGCAAGCGTGTCATCCTATTCCCATTTGATATTGAGGATTACCGCGCCCATGCCGATGAGTTAGCTTTCGATTATGACGAATACACTCCGGGGAAACGCGTTTATACGTTTGACGAATTAACAAAGGAGCTATCCAAGCAAGCAGCCAACGGCAATGTTGACAAACGCGAATGGGTACTACAGCAGTTCTGGGGAGATTATAAGGCGAAGGCAGATGTTAACCAACTTATCGAAAAAATACAATCATTATGACACATAAGTTGATATTGATCTATTCCTGGCTGGTACGGACGGTGTGTTATTTCTTACCGGACGTGCCTGTGCTGATGCGTTTCAGGGGATGGTTATACAGTTTGTGCATGCAACGTTGCGGCAAGAACTTTCAGGTATGCCACTCTGTAATCCTGAACGGATTGGATGATATGATTGTTGGAGATCATGTGTATCTGGCTAATTTCTGTTACGTTATATCCAACGGGAAGATCACCATTGAGGACAACGTGTTGTTCGGTCCGTCGGTAGTCATATCAGCCGGCAATCACCAGTTTGACGGCACAGCATTTAACCACCTTCCATCCTCAAAGAACGATGTTCATATCGGCAGTGGATCTTGGATTGCGTCTAATGTAACCATTACGGCCGGAAGCTATATTCCAAAGCAGTCTGTTATCGCAGCCAACTCGTGCGTCACACCTAAAATGGAACAACATATACATAGCTTATACGCCGGTACACCCGCTAAATGGATTAAAGCCCTATGATTTTAGTTAGCATCATATGTCCCTGCTATAACGAAGAGCGTTTTATTGAATCGTGTGTTCAATCTATTCTGCATCAAGATCTCCCTGAATCGCAATGGGAGTTGTTGATTGTAGATGGAATGAGCACTGACAAGACACGAACACTATTGCAACCACTTATAGGGAAATACGCCAATATACATCTGTTGGATAATCCTCATCGCACAGCTCCTTACGCCATGAATATAGGTATTCGGGCAGCACAAGGCGAATATATATGCCGGATTGATGCACACTCACTATTCCCGGCTAATTACGTAAGCACGTTGTTACACTATATTCAAGCACTGCCGGATGCAGTCAATGTTGGAAGTGCATGTGATACGAGACCCGCCAATGATAGCCTGAAAGCCAAAGCTATTGCTATCGCATGCAGCCATCCGTTAGGAGTAGGTAACAGCACATTCAGGACGGCTACTATTGAGCAGCCCATATCCACGGACACCGTTCCTTTCGGATTTTGGCACAAAGAGTTATTTGATAAAGTCGGTCTATTCGATGAAGAGATGACACGCAATCAAGATGACGAATTTAATGCACGCACGCTTCAACATGGCGGAAAGATATATCTTGTTCCGGGAATTAGTATCACGTACTATGTGCGAGACAGCATCACCAAAACATGTAAGATGTTTTATCAATATGGTCTCTTCAAGCCATTAGGTAACAAGAAAATCAAGCACCCGGCAACCATTCGTCAATTTGTGCCGGTCGCATTTGTTCTTGGCTTGGTTATCGGATTACCTTTGGCTATTATTAATACTGTTTTTTGTTGGATATATTTATCATGTATAACACTATACCTATTATTGCTTTGTATCGTTAGTATTAAATATAAAAATCCATATCTTCCCATTGTATTCAACGGTATGCATATCAGTTATGGGACAGGATATTTAAGAGGTATTTTTAAGTTACTACTACACCGCCCGTTTAACGTAAATAATAACAGATAAGACATATGAAACGCTTTAATATTCCTTTCTCGCCTCCAGACATGACAGAGGCAGAGGTTAACGAAGTAAGAGATGCCATCCTTTCCGGTTGGATTACTACCGGTCCACGGACAAAAGAACTGGAGCGTCAGATAGCGACATACGTCGGCACAGAACGCGCCGTATGTCTCAATTCGCAAACGGCATGTGCCGAGATGGCTCTGCGGCTGTTGGGAATCGGAGCCGGAGACGAAGTCATTGTTCCTGCATATACCTATACAGCCTCAGCGTCTGTTGTATGGCATGTAGGAGCAACCATTGTCTTTGTAGATATTCAAAAGAATAGTCTGGAGATGGATTATGACGCTGTAGAGGCCGCCATCACGGAACACACGAAAGCAATCATTCCCGTTGATTTAGCCGGTATTCCTTGCGACTATGCGCGACTGTTCGATATTGTTGAGCGCAAACGTGCATTGTTCCATCCGGCCACCGATTTGCAGCATGCCATTGGACGTATTGCTATCTGCGCGGATGCTGCACATGCATTTGGTGCATCGTGGCACGGGAAAATGGTCGGTTCCATTGCAGACTTCAGTTCGTTCAGTTTTCATGCAGTAAAGAACTTCACGACGGCAGAGGGAGGTGCACTCACTTGGCGGAACATCCCCGGCATAGACAACGAGGCACTATACCATCAAGTACAACTGCTTTCTCTGCACGGGCAATCGAAAGACGCGCTCGCCAAGACACAACTTGGCGCATGGGAATACGATATTGTAGGCCCCTGGTACAAATGCAACATGACCGACATAATGGCTGCATTAGGGCTCGTACAACTAAAGCGCTACCCGGCACTTTTGGCTCGCCGTCGTGAGATTATCGAGCGCTACGATGCAGCATTCAAGCCACTCGGCGTGGAAGTGCTCAACCACTATTCGGACGATCATATCTCCAGCGGACACTTGTATATCACGCGTATCCCGAATGCCTCTCCGGAACAACGACAGGCTATTATCGTTGCAATGGCTGAACGCGGGATTGCCACCAACGTGCATTACAAACCGCTGCCGATGATGACAGCCTACAAGAATCTCGGATTCGATATTGCAAACTTCCCGAATGCATACGCACACTTTGCGAACGAGATCACGCTGCCGCTACATACGCGGCTCACGGATGAGGAAGTAGATTATATCATCGAACAGTTTACAGATATTCTAGCACACAGATGATTCGACTTTGCGACATACTATTCAGTCTCATCGGGTTACTACTCCTAATGCCGATATGGTTGATTGTGAGTCTATGGATTGTGCTTGACGATCCGGGACCGGTATTCTACCGTCAGCAACGCGTTGGCAGAGGTGGCATAGATTTCGGCTTGCTTAAGTTCCGCTCCATGCGCGTCGGGGCTGATAAGATGAGCCTGATTACTGTCGGCGAACGTGATCCTCGCATCACGCGCGCGGGTTATTATATTAGGAAATACAAGATCGATGAACTTCCGCAATTATGGAACGTATTCATTGGCGATATGTCGCTCGTCGGTCCGCGCCCTGAAGTGCGCCGCTATGTGGATTGTTATACCGACGAACAAAAGCGCGTGTTGGAAATCCGTCCGGGTATTACAGACTATGCTTCTATCGAATATATTGACGAAAATCGTATATTAGCACAAGCCGATGATCCTGACAAGACATATATAGAGGATATTATACCTGCAAAGATTGCGCTGAACATGCGCTATATCGAGCATCAGACATTAGGCGAATATCTGAAGATTATCTTCCTGACATTCTTCAACATCGTTCGTCCCAACAAACAAGATACCAAATAATAACAGAGTTACATAATGAAGAGAAAATTTAGCGAAATCCAGCGTTCCGACGTATTTTCGCACGTCACGAACCTGACATATCTGCCTAAGTGGGGAGTACTGCTGATAGATATGCTGCTGGCACTGATTGCATACGTAATCAGTTATCTGATCAGTTACAACCTGGTGCACATGCAAGTCACTCAAGGCATTCTGCCTATCTGGCAGCAGGCCATCATAGTGATGTGCTTCCAGACCTTGGCGTTCTGGGTGTTCCACACCTATTCAGGCATCTTGCGTTTCTCCACATTCGTAGATGCGACCAAGGTGACCGTAGCAGCATTCGTAGCAGGCATAACACCGGCTATCATCAACAGCATCGTCCGCTATACGACAGGGCACAGTTTCCTACTGAACTCCGTGCTGTACACCTATGTGTTTGTATCCATCGTGCTGCTTGTGTGCTGGAGGGTGACGATCAAACTGAGTTTTGAATACATGTCACACCACGGTCCGGGAACGCGCCCTGTGATGATCTACGGCACAAAGTCCGCCGGACTGGCCATAGCCAAGATGCTCAACTCCAGCATGGACAGTCAGTACCGGCCTGTAGGATTTATCGCCGATGCAGATGACAACGTCAAGCACGAGTTGCTCGGACTGAAGGTGTACGCCAAGGACGATCATATCATCCGTCTGCTGCGCGCGAAAGAGGTGCAAGATATCATCATCTCACCGCTGAAGATGAAACATATCAATCCGGGCAAAGATCTGGCAATCTTCCTTGACAACAACATCCGCATCCTCACCACGCCGTACTTCAGCGACTTCCGCGAGGACGAGAACGAAGAGATGACGAAGAAGATCGGTAGTATCGAAGCCATCAAGGTGGAGGATCTGCTGGAGCGCCCGGAGATACATATCAACACCGACAACGTCCGTCAGGTCATTGCCGATAAGGTAGTGATGGTGACCGGTGCAGCCGGCTCTATCGGTAGCGAGATTGTGCGTCAGGTGTCGAAGTTCGAGCCGCGGTTGGTGGTACTCGCCGAGATTGCCGAGTCACCGCTTCACGATCTGAGCCTCGACCTGAACAAACTGTTCCCGCGTATCCACTACGCCCGCGTGATCACCGATGTACGCAATCGCGACATGCTACGCGAAGCGTTTGAGGAGTATCATCCGCAGATCATCTTCCACGCTGCAGCATACAAACATGTGCCGCTCATGGAGGAGTATCCCACGCAGGCAATTCTGGCAAACGTACTCGGGACAAAGAACGTAGCCGACCTGGCGGTGGAGTACAAGGCGGAACGGTTTGTGATGGTATCTACCGACAAAGCCGTCAACCCGACGAACGTCATGGGTGCATCGAAGCGTATTGCCGAGATCTACGTGCAGTCGTTGTTCCGCAAGCTGTCTGCCGACGAGGGCAACAACGTGACGAAGTTCATCACGACCCGCTTCGGCAACGTGCTGGGTAGCAACGGAAGCGTAGTACCATTCTTCAAGAAGCAGATTGCCGCCGGCGGACCGGTGACGGTAACCCATCCGGATATCATCCGTTACTTCATGACGATCCCCGAAGCATCGTGTCTGGTGCTGGAAGCCTCGACATTGGGCAACGGCGGAGAGATATTCTGCTTCGACATGGGCGCACCGGTGAAGATTGCCGATCTGGCGAAGAACATGATCCGTCTGGCTGGATTCCAGCCCGGCAAGGACATAGAGATTGTATATACCGGTCTGCGTCCGGGCGAGAAGCTATATGAAGAGTTGCTGAACCAGAAAGAGCGTACGCTGCCGACATCGAACAAGAAGATCATGATTGCCAACGTGCGCGAGAATGACTATGACAGCATGTCAGCGCTCATCGACGAGCTCATCCGCTCCGCACAGAAAGGCATGACTTTCCCGTCCGTCAAACTGATGAAGAAGATCGTGCCGGAGTTCAAGAGCCGCAACTCCATCTACGAACAATTGGATAAATAAACACTGACAATTATAGCACTATGCAAGAACAACAAGAAATGCAACTATTCGACCGGGCAGCCATGCGTGCCCGCATCAAAGCCAAACGTGTATTCCTGTACTGGTTCATACCCTTGGTATTCGTATGTACGCTGGTGATGACATACAATGCACCCACATACTACGTCTGCAGCACATCGCTGTCAACGGAAGAGATGCGTGCCACCGACATCAATCGTCCATTTACGTTGAACAGACCCGAGAACTACGATCTGGGGCTTGCGCCATCGACCTACTCTATCGCGGCCGAGGACTACAATGAGGTTATCAAGTCAACGGCATTCATCTGTCGGGTGCTCGCTACTCATATCACCACGGCCGACAAGAGTTTTGAGGGGACGTACTACGAATACCTAATGACGCAGCACCACTATTCGTGGCTGACGACATGCAAGCATAAGTTGCTTGGCAAGAAACGATACAACTCAGGTGAAGACCTTCCGGCTCTGGATCCGTTCTATCCGCGTGGAGCGGCTGCCGAGGCAATTGGGTTGGCACGGAGCAACATCAGCTGCAAGACAAATAATCGCACCAAGCTGGTAACGCTGTCCGTCAATGCCCAAGATCCGCTTGTTGCCGCCATGGTCACTCAGGCAACATCTGATGCGCTTTATGAGTTCACGACGAATAACTTTTTGGACAAGAGCAGACTGATGTACAAGCAGTTGCTGGATCAGATTGCTCTGACGCACACACGTTACGACCAGGCTGTACGCGATGGTGACGCGACGCGCGCCGCGATGCTTCGCGATGCAGGCTATTCGTTTGAACGCCAAGCAATTATCCTGGAAGCCCAGATGCAAAATCACAAGTTGTTCACAACGCTGAACAATGTGTCTGTGCCGATGGGGAAAGCGGGACCTAAACATCTCTCAACGGCTATAGCTGTTACCGTGATCCTCTCCCTGCTGGTATTACTGTACATCTGCCGTCGCGAACTGCTGCAACTCGTGCTTCCGCAAGAATAAAATATTTATCTTTGCCACACCCTAACCATTGAAAATATGAAACGCTCAATCTTGACATTTGTATGTACATTGCTGCTCTGCTCTGCGCATGCAGCATCGTATGGCATTCTGATTAACAGCAACAGGCTTGTAACTGCCGAAGAGAGCGGAGCAAGTCCCGAAGGCTATACCCAGTACCTTGCCCATGTACAGTTGAATGCTCTTGACACCATTCGCCTGATAGACATCACCTCCGGCGGCACATGGATGGTTGATCTTGACGCAGCAAGCGTGAGCGGGTTTGATGGCAGTGCAACATTAGGTTATCTGGTGTGTAACACCGCCGGTTGCTACGACTGCTATATCAAGCTCCAGTACGGGGCAGACCAACTCTATATAGGCAATGGCACGGAAGGGTGTTCGGAAGGTGTGGAGTACACAGGAAGCGGTAGTAGTGGTAGTAGCAATGCTAACTACTACCTGATAGGCAACAGCGCAGAGATGGGGGCATGGACTCTGGAGAACGCTGTGCCGTTTACCGAGTCCAACGATCTGTCGCTCAACTTACCGGCAGGTGAGTATGCATTCAAAATACTGCAACAAAGCCGCACATGGGAAGGAGCAATGGGATATTCGAATGTGGGAGTGAACTGTTCATCGGGAAACATTGCTACCGATGCCGATGACAATATCTATGTCACGATGTCTGCCGCTGGAACGATATATGTAAGCGTTTCATACGGTATGGTATGCGTAACAGGCGATTTTGATGCGACGTCCTCCACAGTTCATATTACCACATCCATCACGCCGGAGAATTCCGGAGGCTATATCTATCGCACTCCCGAATATGAATCATATACCCGTGGGACCACGATTCAGTTAGAAGCATATACCAATACCGGCGGGTGGATGTTCGACCGATGGTCAGACAATGATAGTTGGGACAACCCGCGCTCCATCAATCTGGATAAGGATACCTCCGTTACAGCCATCTTCTCTCCGGGTGAGTATGGTATATTGGTCAACGACAGCCTCCTTTTCCGCGGAACATTCACCGAACGCCTTGAAGGCTCGTATGTAGCGCAGTTCCTCGCGAACGTGCAAATGAATGCAGGTGATTACTTTCTAGTCATCAATCTCTTCCACAGCGATAACAGTCGTTGGAGGCCACAGTTGGAAGAAGGCGGTTTGTCAGGAAACTTCACTTCGCAAGACGGTTCCATCCGCTGCAATACGACAGGGTGCTACGATATGTACATCAAGATTCACTATGGCCAATCCGATGATGTCATATATATCGGGGAGGGCGCCGATTGTCCCCCGGGAGATGCTATCAGTATCAACGGCGGACAATCCTCCGAACGCATCTACTCTGTGGTAGGCACAGAGAACCTATTCAGTGTCGCTTGGAATACAGAGGATACAACGACTAATATGCAACTCACAGGCGACGGCATGTATGTCTACACCTTGGATTCTGTAACGTTGATTCCCGAAGGCGATTACCAGTACAAAGTGATTGCCAATCATGCATGGAATATAGAAGAGTATCCGTCGGTGGAGGAGGACGATAATTACCACATTACTGTAGAAGAATCAGGTGTCTATTCCGTACTCTTCTCCTTCCAACCTGGTTTGGGTTGCAACGCTACAGCTAATTATCTGCATGCAGTAAATAACGATGCTCCGGCGATTATCGCTTCGGGAGAGTGCGCGGCAGATGGCAGTTCGAGCGTAACATGGTTACTCACCGGTGATAGTATTCTCACCATTGGAGGTAACGGAGCAATGACTGACTATAACGAAGAGACGGTAATAGCACCGTGGTATGAGTACAAAGATGCATACCACTCCGTATATATAGCGTCAGGTGTAACCAACGTGGGTAATCTGGCCTTCCAGCAGAGCGCTAACCTCCGTTATGTTGACTTGGCGTCCACCGTCATTTCATTAGGCAACTACTGCTTCTATAACTGTCCCGCGCTGCACTCACTAACCATACCGGAGAGCCTGACAAGCGTAGGCGATAACACGCCATTTGGCGGCAACACAACTATCACTTCCACTGTATACAACAGCCACGTCTTTGTGCGTCTCCCGCAAGATTATACCGGTGAGTATACCGTTGAGCCGGGGACAACCATCATCGCATCGGATGCTTTCAAGGGATGTAATATGCTTACGTCGGTTGTTCTGCCGAGTTCCGTTACTACCCTGGCGGGTAGTTCGACCTTCGAAGAGTGCTCAGCATTGGCTTCAGTCAACATCCCCGACGGTGTGACCACACTCGGCCTTTATATGTTCTCCGGCTGTAGTTCGTTGCGCTTCATCAATCTGCCGGCTTCTGTCACGTCGATAGGTTCCTACTGCTTCGGCGATTGTTCATCAGTTGACAGCCTTGTCTGCTACGCAACTACTCCTCCCGAGGCCAATGGTGCTTCGTTCGCCGGTATCAGCGAGACGGTTCCAGTATACGTTCCACTTGCTTCACTTGAACAATATCGCGCAGCCGACGGATGGAGCGGTTTCAGCAATTACCATGCTATAGATGACGGTTCGCCCTCAGAGCCGGATGTTCCGGAAGAATATACACTTCCGCTTGACACCAATTGGACGTTCATCATGCTGCCGGGAGTGTTCGGTTTGAATGCAGATGACGTGACTGCCGACGGCGAAATTGAATGGGGCATATACAATAGCGAACAGCGTGCAACAGGTCGAACCGGTTGGGAGAGTTCTGCACTCGCAGCCAGTTTGAGTGCCTCACAAGCATATATTGTACGCGCACGCAACGGGAGTGCCATCCTCACCATCCATGTGCCGGAACAGGCACGCGAGAAGAGCGCAACAAACCTTTCACTCGGCTATTATGAAGCCGGACACGAGATGAATGCTAACTGGAACTTCCTCGGCAATCCCTACCCGTTCGCATTCGACATCATGGCTGCCCTTGAGGCAGCGGATATTGAGGCTCCTATTTCCGTATGGAACGGTACAGGATACAGCATCTATACGCCAGGCATTGATGCGTATGTGCTGGAGCCTTTCGGTGCGTTCTTTATCCAATTACCGAATGGCGGTCCGACTATATTCCCGCTCTCGCCGGAGTATATCACGGAGTAAGGCAATCGGTCATCCACATAACTCACACAAAATGGCAATCGCGTATCAGCGACTGCCATTTTGTCAGTATATAGGGGTTTGGTATGTAATTTGGAGTGTACTTAATGACAACATTGACTAATTATAAAACAACCATACTATGAACAACTATCAGAACAACAATCCGAACAACGAAAACCTGAAGAAGTACGCCATCGACTTGTGCGAGCGGGCTTCACAAGGCAAACTCGACCCCGTCATCGGACGTGATGACGAGATTCGGCGGGTACTGCAGATCCTTAGCCGCCGAACAAAGAACAACCCTATCCTCATCGGCGAGCCCGGTGTGGGTAAGACCGCTATCGCCGAGGGGCTGGCGCACAGAATAGTCCGCGGCGATGTGCCCGAGAACTTGAAGCGTAAGAAGATCTACTCCCTTGATATGGGCGCGCTGATTGCCGGTGCGAAGTACCAAGGCGAGTTTGAGGAACGACTGAAAGGCGTGATCAACGAAGTCACCCAAGCAGCCGGTGAGATCATCCTGTTCATCGACGAGATACACACGCTCGTGGGTGCAGGCAAGACCTCCGGCGCAATGGACGCCGCGAACATTCTGAAACCTGCATTGGCACGAGGCGACCTGCGTGCTATAGGCGCTACGACGCTCAATGAGTACCAGAAGTACTTCGAGACCGACAAAGCCCTTGAGCGCCGGTTCCAGATTGTGATGATCGACGAGCCGGATGAGAGTGCGACAATCTCCATCCTACGTGGACTGAAAGAGCGCTACGAGACACACCACAAAGTGCGTATCAAGGACGATGCGCTGATAGCTGCAGTAACGCTGAGTGCACGGTATATAACCGACCGTTTCCTGCCGGACAAAGCCATTGACCTTGTGGATGAAGCCGCAGCCAAACTGCGTCTGGAGGTAGATAGCAAGCCCGAAGAACTGGATGCCCTCGACCGTCAGATCAAGCAACTGGAGATAGAGCGCGAAGCCATCAAGCGCGAGAATGACGAAGCCAAACTTGGCGAGATCAAATCCCAACTTGACGAACTCAAAAAGAAATCCGACGAACTCAACGCGCGCTGGAACAAGGAGAAAGGCTACATTGCCACCATCCAGAACGAGAAAGCCGCCATCGAGCAGATGAAACACGAAGCCGATGTTGCCGAACGCGAAGGCAACTACGGCAAGGTGGCAGAGATCCGTTACGGCAAGATTCAACAAGCCGAGGCGAACATCAAAGCTGCGCAAGACGCCCTACATCAGATGGACAACGGCGACAGCCTGATCAAAGAGGAAGTGGACGAGGACGATATAGCCGAGGTAGTAGCCCGCTGGACAGGAATACCCGTGACGAAGATGATGCAGTCTGAGCGCGACAAACTACTGCACCTTGAGGAAGAGTTGCACAAACGCGTGGTTGGCCAGGACGAAGCCATCGAAGCCGTGAGCGATGCTATACGCCGTAGCCGTGCAGGTCTGCAAGACCCCAAACGACCGATAGGCAGTTTCATCTTCCTCGGCACAACGGGTGTCGGTAAGACCGAACTCGCGAAAGCCTTGGCGGACTACCTGTTCGACGACGAGAACATGATGACCCGTATCGACATGTCGGAGTACCAGGAGAAGTTCTCGGCAACCCGACTCATCGGTGCGCCTCCGGGATACGTGGGTTACGACGAGGGCGGTCAACTGACCGAAGCTATCCGCCGCAAACCGTATTCGGTCGTATTGTTCGACGAGATAGAGAAAGCCCACCCGGACGTATTCAATGTGCTGTTGCAGGTGCTGGATGACGGTCGGTTGACGGACAACAAGGGGCGCGTGGTGAACTTCAAGAACACACTGATCATCCTCACGTCGAACCTTGGAAGCCAACTCATCCGCGAGAATGCCGAGAAAGGCATTGACAGCGAGACAACGCGCAACCAAGTGCTTGAATTGCTACGGCAAACAATTCGGCCGGAGTTCCTGAACCGAATAGACGAGACTATCATGTTCCAGCCGCTCAATGAGAAGCAGATTCGCGATATCGTTGGCCTGCAGATCAGCGGCGTGCATAAGATGCTTATGGAAAGCGGCATTGATCTGCGCGTAACGGACGATGCAATAGACTATATTGCCAAGGAAGGTTACGACCCGCAGTTCGGTGCACGGCCTGTGAAGCGCGCACTGCAACGGCTCGTACTGAACGAACTGAGTAAGTCTATCATTGCCGGCAAGGTCGATCGGAACCGTCCGGTGATTGTCGAGCTGCGCGATGGAGAGTTGAAGTTCAGGAACTGATAAGCGGTCAGCAATCAGCAGTCAGAGATTAGAAAACGAAGGCGTGCTCATCTAAGCACGCCTTCGTTTTGCAGGTAATTGATTACTTGGGAGACTGCCTGCCGGGCAGTGGGAGTGTCGACTTCGTATTCGTGAATCAGCGCCTCGACGAGCGAATCCAAGGTCTGCGGTTCGGATAGTCGAGAGACAATAAAATGCCCCACCTCATTCAGTTGGAGTACACCATTGAAGAGGTGGGCATTTTGTCCGACAGCAGCGCCGAGCCATGTCTCGCCTATCTGCTGAAAACGGAACGTGTAACGCAGTTGCATGATTGAACGTTACGTTGGTGCGCTATTGCCGATTAGCGACGACTGCTCTGCTGCTCGATCTCGCCGTCATCAAAGATACTACGACGACGCGGTGCATCAGCCTCAATCGGGCCTTCTTCATCACCGATATCATCGCCCATACCGATGCTCGTGCAGAGTATTTGGGAATCGTAACGCACAATCCTCACTTCAGGTGCTATAAACTTTTTCATATCTTTAAACCTTTCTATTTTCTATAATTATTGTATAAAGAACTTCTGTCCGTTCTGGATAAGTACGCCCGTGGCGCCCTTGCCAACACGCATACCCATGATGTTATACACAGGCTCGTTCCAGTTGATGAACATCGCATCGGGTATATCCACGATGTCGGTTACTACACCTTCCGCGCCTTCGCAGATGAGCATCTTCCTACCCGGAACTGCAGCACCGCCATCGGAGACCTCTGAAGCATCGATGTATGCACGGAACGCCTTGACTGTCTGGTTGGTAATTGCTACATAGCGCATCTTGTTCTGGTACAAGATATAGCAACCATCGATTCTCGAGCCATTGTAAGGCACAGTCAGCACGCCTTCATCTGAACTTTCATCATCTTTGTCTTTCGCCAAGCAGCCAACCAAACCGTCATCGGGAACATCTTCTGCGTTGTACAGGTATGTGCCCGAGCCTGTGAAGCTGATAACATTCACACCCTCGTTCATCTCATAGATATACGAGTGGCCGGCTACCAATGAGGTATGCGGTTCGCTGAGCGTGAAGCCATTGAGGCTGCTGCCTTTTACGGCCTTGCTTTCAATCGTATAGAACTTTGCCCCTGAGGATGCGGCATCAACCACATCGAACGGCACGCAGATTGTTCCATACGTATTCTTTATATTACGAGCATCAACAACGCCGACATCAGCAGTAGATGAAGTGCTGTAGGTCATCGGATAGAACGCGCTGAGCAGTACGTCTTTTGCTGCTGCCTCATAACTACCCATAGTAAACTTGGTTGAACTCGTATTGTAAGCAATATACTTTTCGGTTGTTATATCTTGATAACGTCCTTCGGCATCATACCAAGTAAACGATCCTGCTTGGAATTTGAAGTTCAAGCCTGTTGCAGCCAAGAACTGATCGTCTCCATTTTGGACTGAATACTCTGAGCCATCACTATTGAGTGTGGATATATACCATGTAACATCGGCTGCGTTGAAACCTTCCGGATACAGGTACTTATCACCATGCTTGTACACCTCAATAGCCTCGAGTTTGCTACTTGTAAGCATATTTTTTGCGACATAATATCTACCGTCCACTTCGGCCACGAGGGCAGCCTGACGTGGGGTGACGGTAATGGTAATCGGTCCATTCGAGGCTTCATAATTAGCTTTTGCTGCCGCGCTTATCGTGATAGTAGCACTACCGGAAGCCAAACCATGCGCAGTAAACGTGTAGTTCCCATCACTTACCTTGACAATATTGTCCGCATATACTACGGACTCATCGCTGGATGAAATAGACATTAACGATGTAGTGTAGTCAGGTACCGGATCACCATTCACATCCAAGTGCGTAAACGAGATCGTTGTCGAAACGCCCGACTGAATCGTTGTAACACTTTCATCAATGGCAATTTCTGTCCCCTTGGCAGTTATTAATTCAAATGTTGCATCAATAACTACATCACGTGCAGGCATCGGGAAAGTAATCGTATAGGTGTCCGGGTTTTTAACATATGTACCACATGACAAATCGAACACCATATCATCAAATTTGTATGATGTTAAACTATATCTTTTTGCGCGTGAGCCGCTGCCAGTTGCTTTCGGCACAAACGTCACCGATATAGTCTCGCCGGCAGTAATTCCCGATGTCTTACTTACCTGAACATTCGTGTTCCAAGCACCATTTGTAATTTCACCAGCAGTAATGTTATAATACGTAACAACTTCCTTTTCCCACACGATGGTGATACTCTTCAGCGAAGCGCCATATTCCGTAGGTGACGCTAAAGCGATATATTCATAGTCATCCTCGAAGTCATAGGTAGTTACACCATCATTGTAAGTAAATTGGTGACGACGTTCGGCTGCATTGTAATCACCGGCACCAGCACTCGCTGAATAATGGGAAGAACTGCGCGCATACACGTTGAGTTTGGCTGTCACTCCGTCCATATAGTTGTAGTTTTCTGCCACGTCAGCATCCTGTATCCACACGATCGAAATAGATTTAACATATCCTCCTGATGCAGATGACACGAACGAAGAACCTTTATTGATGCCAAACGTATTATCTGCGGTGCTGTAATAAAAGCCTCCACAGGCGTACGTTGCATCGGAAGAGAACGTCCATCCGCTCATTGTATTATCGTCGTCATCGGTAAGACCAGAGTCATATCCTTTTGCCGCGATACTGGATAGGGATATTACGTCCGTAGCCGTAGTTGTCTCGGCAGACATGTGAACCGCACAGGTTACAATCGCCGCAAGAGTTAAAAACAAATGTTTTGCATTCATTGTTTTATTTATTTTTTAAATTAATATTCGATTTACCAGAGTTGTGTTGGCGCGCATACATATATACGCACACATAACAAGGCACAAAGTTACTAAAATTTTTCGGATTATGCAACACGTTGCCGAAAATTATGCTATAAAACATGCCGCAAAGTGCATTTTGCGACATATAGGCTACAAATTGCAGGTACAATCCGCATGCGAGGCTGGTAACTAAACCTCGTTAAAACCTTGTTAAAACCTCGTTGAAACCCCGTTTGTCCCGTACACTATCAGGAGAGGCGGATGACTTGGTCGGCGTGGGGGATGAGATTGTCGCGATGGGTGATGCAGATGACAGTCAGTTCGGGGCGAGCGATACGGATGTTCGTAAGGATCGTCTCGGCAGTAGGTGTGTCCAGAGCGGAGAACGCCTCATCCAAGATGAGCGCCGGTGCATCGATGAGCAGGGCGCGGGCGATGGCTATGCGTTGCGCTTGACCTTCGCTGAGTCCTAAGCCACGCTCGCCACAGGGGTAATCGAGTCCACGCTCGTCATCCAAGACGAAGTCTGCATCAGCCAAGTGCAAGGCTTCGCGCATGGCGGATTCGGTAGCCATGGGATTACCGAGCAGGAGGTTATAACGGATCGTTCCGGAGAGGAGCGTATTCCCCTGCGGCACGTACGAGAAGCCTTGAGACGGGACGGAGACAGAGCCGTCCTCAACCGGCAGAAGCCCGAGCAGTATCTGAACGAAAGTCGTCTTGCCGATACCCGTCTTGCCGACCACAGCAGTGAGCGAGCCGGCAGGGATAGTGGCATTGACATGCGACAGTACCGGTTCGTCGGAGTCCGGGTACGTGAACGACAGGTCGCGGACGGTGATGTCTGGCTGCTGATTGCTGATTGCTGATTGCTGATGGCTGGCTGCTGATGGCTGACTGCTGATAGCGGCAACGCGCTCCGCGGCAGTGCTGACATTGACGAACGTGCCGACATAGCCGATGAGCGTGCGCATAGGTTGCTGGATGCGACCGACGAGTTGGATGAATGCCACCATCGCGCCGAAGGTGATGGCATGTGCCGACAGGCTGTACACGCCCCAGAAGAACGCTATGAGATAGCCTGCCACAAACGCCGTACGGACCAGCACCGTTGCCAGTGCCGAATAACGCGTCAGGCGCATGAAGCTCTGGCGATAACGTTCGTGCTCGTCATCCAACAAGGCGGACGCATAGGCGGTGCGGTTGAGCGCCTTGAGCAGCAGAGAGTGCTGAATCGACTCCTGGATGAACGCCTGAATGGATGCCTGGTCTTCGCGCACCTGATGGCGGTGACGGCGCATGCGGCGTATATAGAACTGCGCGGCAATGATGATAGCCGGTGTGACAACTATGATGACGATAGCCAGCCGCCAGTCAAGCACACAGAGGAAGGCGAACGCACCGATGAACTGCAAAACGGCAGTGATGAGCGCAGGGAACTGCTCGGAGAGGAACGCAGAGACGGTATCCAGATCATCGATGAGGGTGTTCGTCAGCGTGCCGGAGTGCTGCTTGCGCAGGTATAGCCACGGGGATTGCAGCAGCCGCGCGTACTCGCCGGCTTGCAGGCGGTTGAGCGAACGGATACTGAGTTTGGCGCGCAGCCAACGCACAGCGTAAGCGAGACCTACCGACGACAGCATACAGCCGAGGAGCATCGCCGCCAGCGCCGGCAGTGAGAGCCAACCGCCATCATGCAGGTGCCAGGTCTGACCGGCTACGGCGGCGTCGATGAGATGCTTGCTGAGCCAGACCTCCAGCAAGCCGATGCAGACATCGGTGATGCCTAAGGCGATGTTCACGCCCATCTGCAAACGATAGGCGCGCGCCGCGTGGCGGAGATATGCTACAGATTTTTGCATAATGTCATTGCCGCAGCCATAGCGACATCCATATTGTAGTACTCCCAGTCGGCAAACCGGCCGGTGAAGTAGAGGTTGCTCTTCGCCAGTTCCTGTTTCAGGCTACTGATCATCTGACGGGTAGAGGCTGTCTGGATGGGGTATGTGTAGGGATGGAAGCGGTGCGTGAAATACGTGGGATGGAACGGCATCCGCTGCAGGTTAGTCAGGATGTCCGCTTGGGATATGGCATCCGTGAACTCGATGGTAGCCGTTATCCGCCCCTCAGGAACGGTGGTAGCGTTGTTGGAGGGCGCAAAGTTGCCCGTGCAGATAATGCGGTGGCAGGCGTAACGGTCGGAGGGGAGATATATCCAGGAATAGGGATTGGCATCGATCTCACAGAACACCGTTGTAGTACCGTGATAGGGCAAGGCTGCTATGTCAGCGGCGTAGGCATCGAGGCTCACGCCACGGAGGCAGGATGGCATGTCTTTGATGTTACCGCACCAGATGACACGGTCGTACTCCTCACCGCCGATATGCCACTTGCCGCCCGCGAAGGCGAGGGATGTGATGTCAGCGTTGTAGCGGATGTTCAGGCTCTTCGCCAGCGTGTCGGCGATGAACTGCGAGCCGTCCTGCCGTTCGTACCAGAACGACGAGTGCACGAACTGCCGTTCCTCGACATGGTTGAAGTTGTTGTAGAGCATCTCCGGCACCGTCGGCATGGGCAGTTTGCCCTCCAGCCATGCGAGAGAGACTTGCTTGAGGTCACAGCGCCAGACCTTCTCGTTGTAGGGCTTGAAGTAGAGGTCGTAGAGCGTATCGCCAAACCGTCCGCGCAGGAACGCCTCGAAGTCCGTCGGCTCCGCTTGCGTGCCGACGGCAATGGCGAGGCAGTCGCTGATGAAGCAGCGCTGTGTCTCGGCGTCAAGCATATACACATGGTTCTCTATCGGATAGGGAACGAGTGTGTGCTCCAGTTGCACCACGGAGTTACGATCGGCTTTGCGGAAGTCTGATTCTTGGTTAAAGTGACTCCAGAACCATTCGGCGACATCCTGATTCTTGGTATTGAACACATGTCCACCGCAGGTATGGAACAAACTACCGTCTATCCGCTCACAGCGAATCAGACCACCGGGGTTGGCGGCTTTCTCATACACGGTGACCGCATATCGGTCTTTCAGTATGTTCGCTGCAGTCAGTCCGGACACGCCGGCTCCTATGATGGCTATTCGTTGCATGGTGCGGATTGTTGTTTACGAAGAACTATTATTATATCAAACATGATCATAACATCTTCTCCATAGAGAATGGTATATACGGAACAATGGTTCGGCAAGTGTATCTATCGGATAGTCCCGGAAGAGAGACATGTTCGTGCAGGTTTTAGCTATCGTCCGTTTGCTACTGCTGCCTGCAAACCTGCGTTGTGCAGCTTCTTGCCCGAACGCCCCTGTCTGCATTATCCTATGCAACAGGCGTTCGCCTGATTGGGTATCCGGCTCGACGAGCAAACGTTGCTTCGGCAGTTCAAAGACAACCGCTAGCACATACATCAACGCCTGTGCAAAGCGATAGAGCCCCAGCGAACGCAATACCTGCACAATCTCCGTTTTGTTTTCCTCGTACGAAAGCAAAACATAGTAGTAATCCATCACTTGCCGGAGCCCGATCCCTTCATCGAACAGATGGCGGAACATGTGTGCTGCCAGATACACGAGATTGAACTCTGTAGAGGGTAAGCAAATGTTCAACTGTTTGTGTCGGGTAAAATTCCGCTTTTGACTATCCAGCCACCTCCACAATCGCCGGTTCTGCCACGGAGTGAACAGAAATGTCGGTCGGAAATGCAGCTCGATAGGAATGCCCTCACGGGTATATTCCACATGATGGAATCGCAGGTTGGGCATCTTGCCGTTGGCTTGCTGCACTCCAGTCACACATCGCTTCATGATCTCCGTCTGCGCCCCGTCATGCACCCACGCCCATACATCTATATCTCCGCATGCGCGCATGGATTGCAAGTGTTGCGGATAATAGAGGGTGACAGCCTGTCCCTTCAGCAGGCAGACATCGACAGCTTGCCTTTGCAGATCTTCAGCCACACGCGGGATAAGCCGATATTGCCCGGCATTAGCCTGAATGATTTGCTCCGTTTGCGCAAACCAACGCCCGAGCAATTCTGGGGTACAGCTCTGCTGCTCTACGGGCAGTTGTTGCAGAGCCGAGAAGCATACTCCTGTCAGCGCATGAAAAGAAGCAATGTCGTGGATTTGCTGCCAATCGGCAGCAGATGGTGTTCTGGATAAACTTTTGCGTTCGCCGACAGCAACCTGCAAAAGTTCAAAAAAACTATGAGTACAACTCATCATACAATTCGTGAACATTACGCACCAAATTTGCCAACAGGAAATTACCCGTTACTCGTTGGTGCGCATTATTCGCTAACTTTTTCCGCAAATCGTCATCCTGCAGCAGTCGGTCGATAGCGGCAGCAAAGGCACGCGCATCCCGATTAGGTGATTCCAGACCGCATTCGTTGTTCGGACAAACCCAGTTTACGCCACTTCCTTCGATGGTGAACGTAGCCGCCGGCAAACCGCAATACATGGCCTCAGCCAGGGCCACGCCGAAGGCTTCGTTTTTGGTAATCGACGGGAACGCGAAAACACTGGACGCATATAGATGCTGCCGTAGTGCATCATCGGAAATCTTCCCGATAAAATGCACTCTTTCAGAGTGGCACTGTGCCTTGAGCTCATCGGTAAGCGGGCCGTCGCCGGCAATCAGGACAACACAAGGCGAGGTAATATACCTCTCTGCTTCAATCAGATAGGGCAAGCCCTTGTAATGGATGTGGCGCCCCACAAACAAGATAATCGGCAGGTTGTCGTATTGCTCACGGATGTGCCGGATTGCCGCTTCATCATCCTTTCGCGGAAGCAAGAACTGCTCACGGATAGCGTTCGGCACGACCGTCACCTTGCTTTTGAACGGCTGCAAAGGTTTGGAGTGCTCACGGTAGTTGGGACTGGTCACAATGATGCGATCCGCTCGCTGAAGCAGTGCGCGTTCGAATGGGCGGACAAAAGGATAAATCAGGCGCTGGCGGATGATATCCATGTGCCAGTGAACAATGAGTTTGGTTCTCTTCGGGATATGCGCCAGGAGCACTGCTGCCGGGAAGGGGTTTGCCCAATGGAAATGAATGATGTCGGGTTGTTGCTCTGCGATTGCCCGCTTGAGCATCTTGCCATAACGGAATGACAAAGCCTGCCGTGCAATAGTCAGTTGTGCTCCCACGCGATAGACCGTGTGTCCGTTGATCTCATCTACCCTATCCTCCTTACTCTCGTTGAAGCAGACAACGGATGACTGGACATCCGGAAGCCCCTCGACTATATATTGGCAGATATTCTCAACCCCTCCGATGAACGGATAATAATATTTGGATATATGCAATACGCGCATTGCTACAATCATTTGAATTCCACCATCTCTGCTCCCGTTATATACATCAGTTCTGGACCGATTGTCAGGGAAGCCGTGCTCTTAACGGAAACGGGTTGTCCGAGATGGTTCACGATTTGCGGCACGCCCTTGATAGAGCAATCCACGGTTTTCGTTTTCGTTGCCCATATAGCCCACACTTTACTGCCATCGGGGCGTTGCCATGAAGCCATGTATGCCTTGTTCTTTATTTCCAACTGAGGACGGGTTGAACCGGTCGGGCACATCGTAGTAAGAGTTGCATATGCCGTCGCTGCCGGTTTGGGCGACATGTCATGATGCCACAATCCGAAATGTTCCTCATTGCCATACGGATTGGCTTCCCGTGCACGCGAGTTATACCAGAATACCTTGTCGATGCCGTATGCCATAGATATCAGATATATTCTCGGCAGCCGTTTCGCCTGTTCCGCTTCCGTATGCACCCACCAGGGGCGATGCCACTTGTCCTTCAGAGTGGACATGCCGCATTCGGTGATCCATACAGGTTTGTTCCATCCGAACTCATGCATCAGTTGCTGCAATTGGCTGAACTGTTCCGGCAAGTTCTCCGGCGAAGCATACGAATGGAAGTTCATTATATCAAAACAATCTGCGACATCATACTTTGCCACTTCCCGCAGAAAGGTTTCCGGAATTTTGCACACTCCGGAAAAAACAATTTTGTCTGCCGTGTCTATCCTTGCGGTTACATTTCGCGAGATGCGCAATAGTTCTGCATATTTTGCCGGAATATCCGACACCTTTTTCTCCATATCCACCTCATTGAGTATCTCCCAATAAGTAATCTGGCGCGTGTAACGTTTGACTATATACGTAAAATAGTTAGAATACCACGCCGTATCTGTCAGCGGGCGTTTTCTGCCGCTGCCGCAAACCAGCGAGAGAGAGTTTAAATGACGTTCGCGGAGCGTGATGTACATTGAGTCAATGTATTTTGGGTGCAGCACTCCGCTCTTATTCGGCACAAAGTTGCTATACTCCAACCCGGACCGGACGTAACCGGCACCGCACTGCTTCATCAGGTCTGCATCCGCCTCACGGACATAATAATCCGTTTCGCGGCGGTTGATATGCGAGCATACTCCATACGGTTCATCCAGTATAGGCGAACACGGGAATAGCGGCTGCACATGCTTGGCATTCATTGGCAGTATAGACAAAACGAATACTATGCATATAACCGTTTTAATTTTGTTCATGCTGTATCATTTTTTGGAATAGTGTAATATATTGTTGCGCAACGGTCTGCTCGTCATATCGGTCAAGAGCAGCTTCGAATTTCTGCGGTTGCACGGTCAACTCATGTCTTGCGAATTGGTTGAACAAGGTTGTCAGCGACTCCGGATGCTCCACCTCAAACATCCAACTTATGCCATCTTCCTGTAGTTCCGGCAGTGCTCCTTTGTTGGATAGGAATACCGGACAATGCGCGGCATACGCCTCGATGACCACTCTGCCAAACGGCTCGTTCCATAACGAGGGCACTACGAGCAAATCGATAGATGAGAGGAAACTATTGGCGTCCTGTTGCCCGACAAATTGCACCCTGTCAGAACCATAATGCTGGACAAGGGGGTGCATATATTCCTGATTACCGTTACCCGCTATGCGCAATATATGCGTATCTGCAATCTCAGAGTGAAGGTAAGCCTCTATCAGCAGTTCTATTCCCTTTTCCTGAGAAATCCGTCCCATATATCCTATTGCATTCTGCTCAGTCCGTGCATGCGATGTAATCCGCGGCACACTGTTCGGGATCACAGTGCGTTCAAGCGTAGCAGGGAAATAGCCGTACGCCATATGCCTGTCAAGTATGCTTTGACTAATGCCGACCACGGCATTGACATATCGCGACAAACGCTTCTTGTTCCGTGAATAAATTTTGCATACCGTACATTGTTTCGCACACGCGCTGTTATGCTTGCTCATAGTTTGTTGCGGGCAAAGCATATAATAATCGCGCAGAGTATGTACAATAGGGAGGTTCAGTCTGTTGCACGTCTGCCATACCGTAACCGATATGCCGCAGAGGTTTCCTGTCGTAACGACATCAGGGCGGAACTCGAGCAGCAGGTGAGTCAGAGCTTTGCGGTAGAAAGGATTATACGTATCTACAGCATGCCATAAAGCCTTACGGAGGATAGGCTTGTCTCGCTGCGGGAATCTCCAATAGATATTCTTATTGGCGATGCGTTCGACCCGGACACCATCCATCACTTCGTGCATATCACTCAGGGCGGTAGTGATGACCAACACCTCATGCCCCATCGCTTGCCACTGCTTGGCCAGCAAGGCGGTAGAATGTTCTGCTCCGCCTAATATATAAGGCGGATACAGGGTGGCTATGAGGGCTATCTTCATTGCTTAATCGGATATGGGTAGTTCTTCCTGTGCTGCTTCTGTGGCATGTATGCTTGCGGGAACACCAACTGCCGTCGCATTGGCGGGAACATCCGTCAGCACCACGGCATTCGCACCAATCTTGGCATTGTCTCCTACATGCAGGGATCCCAAGATCTTGGCTCCTGCACCAATAAGGACATTATTCCCAACCACAGTGTGCCATTCCCGTCCTCTGGCCCCGATAGTAACAGACTGATATATTGTGACATGATCACCTATGACTGTAGCCGGATGCATCACAACCCCTAATCCGTAATGAGGCAGGCGCAGAAACTTGCCCATGCGTACTTGAGGAGGAATATCAACACTCATTATAATTCGCAACTGCCAATACAAGAAGTTGGCAATACGCTTCCATCCTGTCCTATACAATCGCTGATAGAACAGGATGTACCGAACCAGTTTGTCCTCTTTCGTCCGTTGTTTCATTTTTTAGCAATTTACCCTATTCCCAAAGTAGATGACGTGTACGGAATGACCTCTGCAAAGCGGAAACGCAAACCAATATATACGAATTGCACAACAAGCAATGACATGAGTGCTATCTCTGCATAACTCAACCGCAGGCGATCCTGCTTATGCGCGAGACAAAGGATGTTTATAAAAAGATAGATATTTAGGTAATATGCGATACGCTGCGCCACATCATTGTACATTCCGCACGCCAAAATGAACAATGCCATCAAACTGAATATTCGGATACTGTTGGCGTAGTGATAATTGTCTTTATCAATGCGATAAAACAGATACATCACTCCTGTGATTAACAAGTCTGCCTTATGCACTCGGTTACCGACATCCTCCGCATACTTGGCATACTTGGCGTCCATCAACCCGTAATCAATCGCCAGGTACATCAGGGGTGGGAATAGCACGACAAAGATTGTTCCGCCGATAAGCAGTGCGAGAAGATATTTGGGATTCACAGGCTCTTCATCACTGATAACAAAGTGTGCCAAATAAACGATTCCTACAAATACCGCCGAACGATGGAATATCATTGCCAAGAGCAAACAAATTCCAAACTTCAGCCATTGCCTGTCAATCGCAAACGAATACGCGAGCACCACGATAGCCACAGCGAACATCTGGCGCAAGTGGCACATCGATATGCAATAGTAATAGACTAAATACAATGTATATAGCAACGGAGCGTTCAGCTTGTCCTGCATTCTCCAACAGGCAATCTGCACGATACTCAAAGCAAAAAACTGCTGCCAAAAGAAGAACCAAAAGATATCTTCTGTAGAGTGTCTGATTATCCAGTTAAACGCTACATACCCTACCTCCATACGCACATCGTCTTCTCTGACCCATAAGTCTCGGAACGTTTCTATCCAATACGTGTCGTTAAACGCCGAAACGCCATACAGTAGCACATCGATGCCGACCGTCATGTCACGATAGCCGGATAGCAATGCCGGCAGCAACACGGATAAGACGATAAGTGTCCAAAAGACAGGACGAGCCTTTTGAACATTGTATGCGGCAAACGAGCAGATTGCCGACAGAATGAATACTACCAGGTATGGAATCATTTATTGCGCTTGTACAGACGAGCCTGCATCCATTTGTATATATGCATGCACTGCTCCAACCCGATCAAGCATCCCGCAAAGCGGATAAGCCGATCCGATACGGATGGCGTAAACCGGAAATAATCCAATGGAGCAGAAATGCCGTTGAGGTATTCGAAATGGGAGGTGTAGTCTTCTTCCGTTCGCCCATACTGTGGTGGCAAAACAAATCGTGTTTGCACTTCTTTTTTCAACAGAATCATATCCAACAAATCCGACAGAGGTTGTGGAGGCTCCTTTTTTAGGCGGAATATCCGGCTTGTCGCATTATATCCCAGGATGCCGATAGGCTGGAAGTCTTTCATATCAATCGTAATTGTGGCTATTCCGAATTTTTTGCATAACGCTGCTGATCCGGCCGATGCTATCGCTACATCCATGCGCCGCAACAATTTCTCCGGGATAGGAGATAATTCTCCCACGCAAACCAGATTCATATTCTGCACACCGGCAAAGATCTGCTTCAAATGTGCCTCTATGGTTTCATCTCTTCCTGTTACAATCACATTAAATGACATATCCGGACGCATTCTCCCATACTCAGCCAAATCCTGCATCGTATGAGGCAGATAGGGTTTATCCATTCTGCCCAACGAGAAAATGTTGATTCTGCCGGGAAGAATCCGGCTGTCATCATACTCTATATCTGCCACCTGACTGATGGCACCGGTAGGGGTGACATACAGACGCGTTAAATCTATCGACTCATCCCATATTTTTCTGCCCAGCATACGGCGGATTATTGCTCTATAGATGGAAGCTATTTCTCTCCGATCATACTTAAACCACAAGAATCGGATAAAATCCTTACCATAACTACCGGGATTCTCATCCAAGCAATACAGGAAATGTCGCGCCTTCAATCGCTGCGCCAACAGTTCAGCCCAAGGTGCAATAAGCGGGCGATTGGATTCCACCACATACTCGTCTGCCGCAGGAATCAACGCCTGCATCCGCTCAAGCAGCCGTCGCTGCGCACGAGGATAGTAGAATACCGGCAAGAATTTCAATTGCGGAATAATACAAACTTCATACGGCTCAAGTTCCGGCAATGCAGCATGCCCGGGGATGAACGAGAACACACATACGTTCCAGCCCTGCGCCTCGAGGTACCGCTTTTTATTACGATAGTACAACGGTGCACCGCTGACTGAAGTGATACCCGTTCCGAAGAAAATATATGTTTTCCTCTTTTGCGCCATCTACAACAAATGCATTCAAGAAAAGATTATATCTATATCTTATTGACTTCCGGGACCACCATCGGTTGCGTACGCAGCCACATCGTAGCCCACGTCAGTCCTAAACCAAACGAAGAACAGATGAGCGAAAGAGGTCTTGTGCGCAACGGTTCGGCAATCTCCGAGCTCATCAGCATCGGGATAGATGCTCCGCCCAGGTTACCAAACTCCTGCAAGTTATAGGGCACCTTCTCCGGCGCTAATTTGAGTTTCTTGACCAATCGATCCACGATGAGTTTGTTTGCCTGGTGAATAAGGAAATAATCGACATCATTGTCCTTATCCAACTGCCACTCCTCCATCATCTTCTTCACGCTCAGCGACGGACGCGTGATGGCGAACGAGAATACATCCATACCATTGATCAGTGCATCTTTCGGGGCGCGGATAATTCCGTTACCGAAGTCCTCCTCAATGAATGATGTAGCCTTGTCAATCGGATGGCGGTATCCACCATGGGGGGTCATGAGCGCCTCATATCCCGAGCCGAGAGTATTGAAGTCAATGCATATATCCGTGGCGGTTGGATCATACTCGAGTGCGACCGCTGTACCACTATCACCAAAGAGCGGCATGCGGCTCTTGTCGTTAGCGTTACCCATACGTGCCGCGGTGTCACCAATCAGAAGTATCGCACGTTTGGCTGTTCCTGCAGTCAGCAGATTACCCGCCACCACGATGGAATAGATACAGCCGCAGCACCCCATCGGCACATCCAGAACGAACGTGGTGGTCGGTAGCCCCATCCTGTCCTGCAGAATAGCACTGGTCGGCGGGGTCTTGTAGTCCTGCGTGACAGAAGTGAACAACAGCACGTCTATCGAACTCTTATCCCAACCTAAGGCCTCAATCAATCGCTCCCCGGCATCCTGACACATATCGGATGCGCACATAGTATCGGGCGCGAAATACCGATTCTTGATTCCCACCGTGTTGTTGAATGTTTCCGCATCCTCATGCGAGAAGAATGGAAAGTCATACGTTGAGAACGGATGATTGGGCACCGTTCCCGTCACGCCGCGAACGGCGACATTCTTGATATTCCAATAAGCCATATTATAACTCTATATCGTATTTTGCCAGCACCGACTTAGCTCCTTCGTAGGACGTGAGTGCAATAATATCTTCCGGATCAAGCATGATGTCGAATTCATCCTCAATAGTGGAACTGAGTCCTACCTGATGCACCGAGTCCCAATTGGCGACATGTTCACGATCAAAATCCGCTTGCAATTCCTCTACGTTTACACTGAACATCTCGCAAAAGATGTTATTCAGTTTTTCCAAATTTGTCATAATGTATTTAATTTTTATTGATTAATCACTTTGCCTGCTTCATTTCGCAGAATCTTATCGACCACCATCACCTCTACGCGCTGGTGGAACAGATGCGTTTTATCCTCTATCAATGTCGGTATGCTGTCTGCAACAACCGGATTGGTCACCTTGACGATTAGTTTCTCATCCGTACCGCTACAGTAGCAATCGGTATCATAATTGGTCCGGATGATATTCTCCACCTCATCCAATCCGATACGCAGACCGAAAATCTTGAGGAAACGCTTCAGACGACCTATTATATAATAACATCCGTCCGCATCACGCCGAGTCAGATCGCCTGTGTGCATCACGCCGTGGTTCACATCACCAAGCATCAGGTCGTCACAGCTGTTGGCATAACCAAGTGTGACATTCTCACCGCGATACACCATCTCGCCGGTATCCTCTCCCTCAAAGGTCTCAATATTGTCATTGTTGACGATAGACAATTGTCCTCCGGGTTCCGCGATACCGATACTGCCAATCTTCGTTGCAGCCAGATGCGCCGGCAGATATGCCATGCGCGCTGTGCACTCCGATTGACCGTACGTAGCAATGAATCGTTTGCCGCGCGACTGGCAATAGTCCACAATCTGCCGCCACAGTTCCTCCGTCAGTTTGCCTCCGCCTTGGGTGATGGTGGTCAGGTGGGGCAGATCCATACGGAAGAAACGCAACTTGGCGAGCAGTTCGTAACTATAGGGTACTCCGGTTATGCTTGTCGCCTCACGGTCACGCAGCATCTTCCAGAACCCAGCATCCAATAGCGACTTGCCGCACAACAGAACTGTTGCTCCGGCATACAGATGGGATGCAATGACTGACAGCCCCATCGTATAATGCATCGGCAATGACGCCAACGCGCGCTCTGAAGGTGTAATGCCAAACAGGTTCATCACATTCTCCGCATTCGCCTCGATATTGCGATAACTATGACGCACCAGCTTCGGACTTCCGGTACTGCCCGATGTCGGCAGCAGGAGTGACAGGTCATCATATAACTGCGCTTGCGGGTAACCGGTTCTGACCAAGGCATAGCCTTGAGCGGTATATATCGGTTCGTTCGCCGCATATTCTGCCACTTTCTCTACGGGAAGCCATAGATATTCAGGGCGATAGGTTGCATACAAGTTGTCAAACAGCGTTCGTTCGGTAGCACTGCTGATGATGAGCGGAACGACATGGTTGTTCAGCAGCGAAGTATAACCGATCAGCGAGCCTATACGGTTCTCGGCAAGCAGGAACACCAATGTACGGGACGGTAACACTTCGCGGAATTCATCGGCATACCGGCACAAATCGCCATAAGTCAATTCGGTAGCGCTATCATCAATGACTGCGACCTTGTCTTTGGGTTTTTGATCTATGTTTAGAAACATTGTTCCTCTATCAATTTACAAAACCACGCCACCATCTACTCCGATTATCTGTCCCGTGATATAGGATGAACTATCCGCTGCAAGGAACAAGCACAATTGCGCCACTTCTTCCGGTTCAGCCAGCCGTCCAAACGGAATATCGTTAATCTTCTGCGCAAACTTTTCCGCCAGCACAGCTTTGAACCGTTCCGAACCAACCATTCCCGGTGCAATTGCATTCACACGGATATGATTTTCCGCCAATTCTTTGGCTGCCGAGCGGGTCGCTGCTACAACGGCGCCTTTTGTCGCGGAATACGACAACTGTCCTTTGGCGCCTTTCACTCCTACCATACTCGCCATATTAATAATCGAGCCGGACTGTTGACGAGTCATAATGCGCGATACCAGTTGCATCAAATTGATGAGTGCAATGACATTGACCTCGAACATTGTCCGCAACTTGTCAAAATCGATCATACTCATATACTCATACGATATGAGCCCCGCTATATTGGCAAGAACATCAATATGACCATGCTCCTTTTTGATATTCATCACCATAGTCTTTACGGCGTTGAAATCACAGATATTCATTTCTACAGGGATAATCTTTCCTGCCTTTGCTGAATAATCTGCAACCCATTCCAGCCCTTTTATATCCAGAGCATACACAATCGCACCTTCTTGTTCGTACAATTGTGATGTTGCTTTACCGATTCCTGCTCCGGCACCGGTAACAATGGCAACTTTATTAGTTAACATATTCATGATTTATTCTTTTTATTTTATTATTCAATATAATAGAACTATCTGCATCATAGCATCATTTTGAATTCAAGAAAACTCTCTCATTTTCACGCAACACTTCTATTGGGATTCGCTGCTCTGGCGGATAATGTTCTTCCTCGAATTTCACTATTTCATCTACAGATGCTATAAACTTAAGCACCTTTGCTGGAACACCTCCGACGAGTGCGTATGGTGGAACCGGCTTGTTCACAACTGCACCTGCTGCGACCATAGCATGGCGCCCGATTTCTTGCGTCTGAGGCAATATCACTGCGTGCGAGAATATAAGCACATGATCTCGAATTACAAGTGATGTCGGCATACATTCGGGGAATGATTCATGCAACCCGGCTTTATGATTGTGCGTTAACACCTTAGAGCCCTCACCTATTTCTACATAGTCCTCTATTGTCAAATCCCCGGTAATATCAATGTCAATATTTCGCGCAAACACAACATAGTGCCCCACATTTAATTTTCCTTGTCTATAGTGAGCAGAGGTAATCATGACTCCGTATTGTATGATACAATCTTTGGAAATACCGTACTCTCTTTCATACATAGCTTTCCTCGCGCGCGATTTCTTGTACGTGGAGTCATATTCCGCTGAAGCATACTTACTTAGCAAGCCTAACTGCCTACGCCAATTTTGTTTCCAAGTTCTCTTCTCTACCGTCTCTCTGACCTCGTTATCGTAGATAGTCTGTAGTTCCTTGTCCGACATATTGAAAAATTGACGATTCAGATACTCCTGCGAGCCTTTCTCTAACCACAAACACGTTTTTATCATACGTCTGTATTCTGAAAAGAATCGCAGAGAATGCTTCCGCTGCATTACAACAATAGTGCGCTGGATTGCGCGGAGCAAAAATTTTATTTTGGCTATCGGCTTTAGTTTCATCTCTATTTCAAAGATATCCTCTATTCTAATGAGTCTACAAACTATTCGTTTACGCAATATCAAACTCTATTCATCAAACCTCCATCCACGATTAAACTTACACCGGATATCCATGAAGATGCATCGGACAGCAAGAACACAACAGTATTGGCTATATCATCCGGTTCACCGTATCTTCCAAGAGGATAGCGTGCCATGTCTTTTTGCAATTCCTCTTCCGTAAAAGTCAAGTTAGCAACCAGTTCCGTGCGCACCATCCCCGGATGAATGGCATTAAAACGTACATGCCGGACAGGGGTAATTTCCTTATTGCAGTAATGCATAAAATCCGATAAGGCAGCTTTCGAAGTCCCATACGTTGAATTAGCATTGCTGCACCCAAACGCCGCAGTTGAAGACATGAAAACGACAGATGCGCCCTTCGCAATTTTTTTCTTTTTCAGCAAACTATTGGTTAGCAGCATCGGTGCGTACAAATTTGCTTCATATACCATACGTATGTCATCGGGTTTCAAGAAACCTATCGGCTTCGTATAGGATATTCCGGCATTATTTACCAAGCCATCCAACACAGGCACATCTTCTACGAGTCGCTCAAGATCCTCTTGCAGCGTCAAGTCACCGGCAAATTGATAATGTGTTCCTACCGTATCCAATTGCTCATACGTTTGACGTAAGCGTTCGACATTGCGACCGGTAATAACCACATTTGCTCCCATCTTGGAGCATGCAATAGCAGTTGCCCTTCCAATGCCCGAAGAGGCACCTGTTATTAGGATGGTTTTTCCTTTTAGAGAATATGGATTATATGATGGAATTTCGTTCATAATGACAGATTACTATAATTCATCAACCAAGACCACTTCGGGCATAACCAGATTCTCCGTTTCGAATGCCACTGTACCCCAACTCAATCCGACGCCGAATCCGCAACACAAGAAACGCTTGCGTTCCTGAACTTGTCCTTGTAACTGAGTAACAATAGTCAATGGAATGGAAGCTGATGATGTATTACCATAATGATACATACAGGACGGTACCTTCTCTTCGGGGAGTTTCAACTTTTTGGTGATGACGGCATTCATCTTCATATTCGCTTGGTGGAATACAAAGTAGTCCGAATCCAAATAGTTAAAACCATAATGCTCTGCTAACGCTTTCACAGATTTCGGAGCGGTTGATATGCCAAACGAGAACACATCCATACCCTTCATACGGCTCATGCCGCGATGATACTGACGCCCGTCAACATCCTCATACTTGAACGATTCCGGCGATATAGGAGTTCTCGCCCCGCCATCAGGCACAAATATCGCGTCATAGCCGCTACCATCTGTCCCCAAATGGAACATCAGTCCTTCTGCTCCTTGTTGGTACTCCAATGCAGTGACTGTTCCTGCCCATCCGAACAGAGGATCATTATCCCAACCGGCGACCCTGCGCTTCGCATCCCCGACACACAGCAGAGCCTTTTTAATCTCTCCTGTCGCCATCAATGCGCATATCTCACTTAAACCATAGACCCACCCGCTGCAGCCTAAGCCGCAATCCGTTGCATAGCACTCTTTCGACAAACCTAATCTGTCTTGGAGAAGACATGATGTTGCAGGTAATATATAATCCGGATGCTGGCTAACGAACACCAAAGCCTGTATCTCATCTTTGGGCCATGCCAAATCCGCTATCAGTTTTTCGGCTGCGTGATAGCACAAATCAGATGCACATAACGTAGGAGACACATGCGTCTCAAGAACACCTGTTGATTTTACATATTCCTCGGGAGAATAATCCGATGAGAAATTCAAACCCGATGCTTCAATATTATTTCTCACCTGCCGCGGCACACCGGCCGCGATGCCCGCAATGCGGACATCGCGTAAATGAAGAAATGCCATTACTGACGCTCTTTGACAACGTTAAACAAATCCTCAATCGTTACAGATGATTTCACGTCGTTTCCTTTAAGAGCTACGCCATACTCTTCATCCACCATGGCGATAATGCTCAACCCTACGAGAGAAGACCATTCATCCAATTCGTGATACTTGGTTGCAGGAGTGAATTCACTTGCATCCGTTTCTTCAAACTGCTCAGCAAAGTGAGCTACAAATTCATTAAGTTCCATATTTGCAATTTTTATTGGTTAATAATACTATTTCAGTCACTACGTCCATTTAACTTTTTCACATTTTCTTGTGGATCTAATATACTACAAACATTTACATAAACGAAAATGAAATGAACATGAATTTTTGGTATTTTTGTGATGATTGATTTTATCTGGTACAGATGGGAATTATTCAGATAAAATGGTCGCTAAGTTCACTTATAAGAGCATTTTAGCGGAATAATTCACATGTGCGAAGCACTAAAATCAATCATCATTTTTTTATGTATTTTTGATTTAATTTTTTAGTAGCACTAATGTCTTTCAGTTCTTTATTACATCAAGCGTATAAAAACCCTCTTTCATTTTCCGCCCCAAAGTTACAAATATATTTTCAAATTTGCAACAAAATAACGAAAAAAATGATTTATTTACAGATAGAAAATATAATTACGCACGTCTTTGTGTCAAAATCACTCCCTCTCCGTCACAATCAACCGCGCATTCTCCGGCTCCTCATACGCATTGCACGACAACAGATACCGGTTTATCGCCTCATAATCAGAGCCGTAAAGGTTCTGACTGAACGCATGCAACTTCTGCATTACCTGGATATACGCCTCCGGATTCTTCTGCCTACTCAACTTGCGCAGCGTCAGCAGATAATCCAACCTGAACACTGTCGGCACGATGATCCGGCACAGGTCCGCATGCACCAGCTCCGCATTCATCATCACACGCGCCATTCGTCCATTCCCATCGTTGAACGGATGCACCTCGCTGATCATGAACATCATGAATATCGCTCTGGCCACCGGATCTTGCAGCGCCTCATACCGCTGAAAACCCTTTGCCAACGTCCCTTGCACCAACCGCGCATCCACAAACACCGTGTCTCCAGCTCGATTGTTCAACTGCTTAAACATACCCGGCTGCATACTCGGACGACCCTGCAACAGCACCGCATGACGATGCCGCAACAGCTCAAACAGCTCCTGCTTGCTATGTGGCACACGACTCATCTCCTCACGGTTACTCACCACACGATACGTGCCCAATATATCATGCGAATCCTCATCGCGTCG
>CACZRD010000043.1 GCA_902783545.1 uncultured Bacteroidales bacterium | reverse complement strand
TGCGTAGTACCGAAGGAAGAAGAGGAAACCCCGGAGAATCCAGATAATCTGGAAAATCCAGAAACTCCAGAGACTCCGGAAACCGAGAATACTAACGAATAAACCCATACAACAATGAAGAAATCACTTTTTCTGGCAGCGTTGATGCTGATAAGCGCAAGCTGCTTTGCACAGAAAGCCGCTGTTCGTACAGCCAAGAACCTCGCCATGCAGGAGTCGCCTGACTTCGACGGCGCACGTGCTGCAATCAAAGGTGCTCTGGAGAACGCCGAGACGAAAGACCTCGCCGAGACCTGGTACGTAGCCGGACTGATCGGTTACTCGCAGAACGAGAATATCTGGCTCATGGGACAGATGGGACAGCCTGTGGATAACGCCGCCAAAGGCGCAGCCGTAGTCGAGAGTATCAACTACTGGCTCGTGGCTGACTCGCTGGCAATGATCCCGACCTACGACAAGAAAGGCAACCCGAAGTACGACCTGAAGACACGCAAGAACATCGCTGAGCGTCTGGTTGAGTACTTCCAGAAGCAGGATCTGGCGATCTATGCCTCGTACCTCGCCGAGCAGAACGATGATCTGGGCGTAGCCAAGGCATTCAAGCTGCACTGCGATATCCCCGACCTCGAGTGCACACAAGACCCGAAGATCCAAGCGAAGATGGCTAAGGACACAACGTACTACCAGTACATGAGCTACTCGCTGTCGTACTTCTACCGCGCCAAGGCATACGATGAGGCTTTGCGTATGGCTGAGCGCATCAGCGTGGATCCCGCACATGAGGTGACGGCTTATCAGTACTACTACGATCTGTACAAACTCCTGGGCAAGCCCGACGTAGCCAAAGCCAAACTCGCTGAGGCTGTGGAGCGTTTCCCGAAAGAGCCGTGGTTCATTCAGAACATGATCAACGACCTCGTGCAAGCCAATGACACCCTCGGCGCCGTGGCCTACCTCGACAAGGCTATCGAGAGCGATCCGTCGCAGGCACAGTACTACCACACCAAAGCTACGCTGCTCTGCACGCTGCGCCGCTTTGAGGAGTCGTTCGCCACATTCGACAAGGCAATCTCGATGGATCCTAACAACCCCGAGTACTATCTGAACTACGCCTACGCTTACTCCGACAAGGCTACCACGATGCTCGAGGGCACCGACAACCTGTCGCAGAAAGAGTACATGGCTGTTAAGAAACAGAGCGATGAGGTGCTCAAGCTGGCGCTGCCGTACTTCGAAAAAGCACACGAGCTCGCCCCGGGCGACATCAACTACGCTCGTCCGCTCCGTCAGTGCTACTACCGTCTGAAGATGGAGAAGGAGTACGAGGCACTCTCTGCCGAGATGCAGAACTATTAAACCATACAGCTTCCGCAGATGGGCAGGATACTGGCAATAGACTACGGTAAGCGACGCACAGGATTAGCCGTTACGGACATGCTCCGCATAACGGCTAATCCGTTGCTTACGGTGGAGACCAGCCAACTGCTCTCGTGGCTGACCGACTACACTGCCCGCGAACAGGTGGACACGATCGTCATAGGCTACCCGCGGCAGATGAACGGGCAGGATAGCGAGACAGTACCCGCCATACGCGCTATGGAGCAGCAGATACGCGCTCGCCTGCCGCATATCCCGATAGTGGAGTACGATGAGCGGTTCACCAGCGTGCTGGCGCATCAGGCGATGATCGCCGGCGGCATGAAGAAGAAAGACCGCCAAAACAAAATGCAGGTCGATAAACTCGCGGCCTGCATTATCCTGGAATCCTATCTGGATTCGTTGTAACCTCCGGCGCGTGAGGCGTCGGGGAGAACGATCTACCCTTATTTGTACATAAAGCGTTTGATGGATTTCTTCGGGGTTTTCTCGAAGGGCTCTTCCTTGAGTTCGATATCCGATACTTGCGAGTAGCCCGGGATGAGTTTGTTGAGTTTCTGCACGTTCTGCTTCATCAGTTCGCGCAGCGCATCAATGCTCATACCGCGGGATACCTGCTCGTCGGGGAACACCAGTCCCACCAGACGTCCCTCGCGCTCGACGATGATCGACTCGCCGACGCCTTCGAGGTTATTGAGTTTGTCTTCGATCTCTTCGGGGTAGATGTTCTGACCGGAAGCACCGAGGATCATCGTCTTGTTACGACCTTTGATGAAGATGTTCTTGTGTTTGTCCAAGCAGCCGAGGTCGCCCGTACGCATCCAGCCGTCGTCAGTGAACGCGGCGATGGTGGCTTCCTCGTTCTTATAGTAGCCCATCATCACATTCTCGCCACGCACGAGGATCTCGCCCACGCCAAACGGGTTGGGCTGGTCGATCATCACTTCCATGTTCGGCACAGGAACGCCGCCCGAGTGAGCGACGAAGTACTTAGGCGGGTTGCCGCCGATGAGCGGACCGCACTCAGTCATGCCATAACCTACTGATATAGGGAACTTGATGTCCTTCATGCACGCCTCGACATCGGGGCTGATAGCCGCGCCGCCACAGATGAAGTACCGCAGCTCGCCGCCGAAACCTTGGGTGAGGGCTTTGCGTACCTTGCGACGGATAATCGGACCGACGCCGGGGGTACGCCATAGGAACTTGACAACCCTACGCGAGAGCAGCGGGTTGATGTTCTTCTTGTAGATCTTCTCAATGACCAAGGGTACCGTGACCACGATGTACGGTTTGACGTCTTGCATCGCTTTCAGAAGGATTGACGGCGTGGGGCTCTTGGTGAGGAAGTAGATATGTGTGCCGGAGCAGAGCGGGTACAGGAACTCGCAGACCTGCCCGAACATATGTGCCAGCGGCAGCATCGAGACAAGTCGTTGTCCCGGATCAACGGGTAGCATCGACATGCCTGTCTCGACATTGTTACTCAGCGAGCGTCCGTTGAGCATCACGCCTTTCGGCGAGCCGGTGGAGCCGGAGGTATAGTTGATCAGACACAGTGCGTCGGGATCCAAGTCAAAGCGGAAGTCTTCAGCTGTCACGCCGCGCGGATAGACCTTGCGGAACGCTGATTCGAGTTGGTCGGCATCAGGTACTTGGTCTTCGTTCTTGGCGCGCAGACAGCCCCAGTCATACAAGCTGATGACAGCCTCCAGATCGGTGAGCGGCTGCGCTTGCAGTTCCTTCCAGACGTACGGTCCGACGAACAGCAGGCGCGAGTCTGAGTGCTTCAACAGGTGGTCGATATCCTCGGCTTTGAAGTCCTGCAGGATACTGACAACCACGGCTTTGTAGGACATGATAGCCAGATAAGCCACTGCCCAGTTCGCGCAGTTGCGGCCGCAGAGAGCAATCTTGTCGCCCTCCTTGATGCCTAACAGTTTGAACAGTTGATGCAGACGAAGGATGGTCGCAGCCATCTCGCCGAAAGTGTATTGTTGAGGCTCGTTGTAATCCGAGAGTGCGAGGTCGCGCCATTGACGCGATGCGATGTTGCTAAGGTAAGTGAAGTAATGATTTTGCATTTACAATT
>CACZRD010000042.1 GCA_902783545.1 uncultured Bacteroidales bacterium | reverse complement strand
TGGACGGAAAGGTCAATACCGAAGGACTCGGAAAATACAAAAACCATGTGAGAGTACCCGCACAATCGGCAGTGATCTTGCATGATTGATAATTTTTAACTATTAACTATTAACTAATCTGGGGCTAAGCCCGAATTATTGAGATGGAAAATCGTAAGTTTGATGAGAGACGGGAGTCGGAGATCGTCTATTCCCGTTCGGTGAAGGCAGGTAAGCGTATCTATTACCTCGACGTCAAGAAAGACCGTACAGGTGATCACTACCTGTGTATCACGGAGAGTAAGAAACGCGTGATGGGTGAGGAAGCCCCACAGTTTGAGAAGCACAAGCTCTTCCTGTACAAGGAGGATTTCGCCCACTTCTGCGAAGGTCTGGAGGATGTGATTGCATATGTCAAGAGCCAGGTCGGCGAGATCGAGTCGCGGCGCGAGTGGACGCCCGAACAGTCAGACAAACCCGCTGCGGCTGAGGCAGCACCGGAGCAGCCTGCCGCAGAGGCGGAGGATCCTCAAGACGAACCCGCAGAGAAGAAACGCGGACTCCTTGACCGCCTGATGGGCAAAGAGTAACAAAACAATAGTCGGGAGCAATACCCGACTATTTGTTTGTTTATACTAACCAATGCTTACATAAGGTTTTCACTCCAGGCTGTTGAGATCTACGAGATGGTTGACAATAGCGTAGATTGTCAGTCCGGCGGAAGAATGGATATTCAGTTTGCGAGTGATATGCTTGCGGTGAGAGATCACCGTGTGGGTGGAGATGTGCAGAACATTGGCAATCTCCTTATAACTTAATCCTTTAACAATCTGTACCAATACATCCTGTTCGCGGGCACTTAGTTCTTCTTGTGCGTCTTTAGGTGCAATGGTCTTTTGTCTCTGGGCGTAGCGGTCTTTTTTCTTTATCAATGCCGGACGCAGTATGTCGTCCTCAATGGCACAATGATCGGAGAAGTCATGCTCGGTGTGCCATAGGTCGCTCATCACACTGATAAGTGTGTAGGTGACCGTTCCCTCTGTGGAGGTCGGATTGGTAGGGTAGTATTTAATAATCAGGTTTTTAATCTCGGATAACTTGTCCGTTATGCGTTGGTCATCGTGCTCGTGTTCGTCATAGCGACCTTCGTTCTCATGTTGGATGTGTGTGCGTATCTCGTCAACAAACTCGTCGTAGCAGCGTAGTATCAAACCGGGAATCTTCGTCGTCGGGTCGGCGGGGATGATGGCTTCGATGAGTGACCGCCGCAGGCGTGGCAGGCGGAAATCCAGAAAATACGTGTGGGCATTATGCAGGTACCGTTGCAGCGTGGGGATGTCGATGTCGGCAGGCAGAGCGCGTAGCTTAAATACCTTGTAATTAACGACAGCGAGGAACGTAGGCGTGTGTACGCCGTGTGCGTCACACACCTGTTCGATAGTCTGTTCACCGACACCCATCTCTAGCCCGAAACGGCTGATGATCTGTATGGCGTCCTCTTCGTGCGACATGAGGTCGCATATTTTGTCACTGGCTTTGTACATTATTGTATCGATTTGCGAATGCAAAGTTAGTGAAATTTTTGCACATTTGCAAGGAGCAGACGCAAAATCCCTACAAATTGGGATGTGTGTTTCCTGTGTAACAATGCGAAAAAAGGCTATGGCATGTTTGCGTTACCTATAATTGGGGATAGCTGCTAAACCGTAGCAATGCCTGTCATTCTATCAAAAATCCCAGCATTAGGGGATTGCGCAAATCGAAAAAAAATCGTAACTTTGCAGTACAAATATGATGAGCCCCGAACAACGATAAACGGAAGGAGAATAATCAAATGAAGAAACATATACTTGCGACTTTGTTGCTGATTATATGCGCGTTAGTAACACGTGCGGAAGACTCGATAAAGGTGAGCGCTTCTGACCTGCAGGCGCTGATACAGCGAATTGAGCGGTTGGAACGCAAAGACAGCGTATCCCCCAAATCGGTTAATGTCGATGCCATGACAGGCGCTACGCAGCGCAAGGACACAACGAAGCCCCAAAGACGAGGACGGTTTACCATTGGCGGATACGGTGAGGTGACGGCAAAACATTGCTTCTACAGCAATAATTATCTGCGGTATGGAAAGAACCCCGAGAAGTACGCCAACGACCATTACGGCGAGTTCGATTTGCCGCATGTGGTCATCTATCTCGGCTACGACTTCGGCAAGGGGTGGAGTGTAGGCACGGAGATTGAGTTTGAGCATGGCGGCACGGAATCGGCTGTGGAGATTGAAGAGGAAGAAGGCGGCGAGTATGAGAGTGAGATAGAACGTGGCGGCGAGGTCGCGCTGGAGCAGTTCTGGGTGCAGAAGAAGTTCAACCAATACGCCATACTGCGTGCCGGCATGCAGGTTATACCTGTAGGCGGGCTGAACGCACATCATGAGTCCACGGAGTACTTTGGCGTTTACCGGAACGAGGGTGAGTTCACCATCATGCCGAGTACATGGCATGAGGTGGCATTGACATTTATGGGTTCGACGCCCGGAGGCTGGCACTATCAGGCGATGTTCCTGCCCGGTTTGGACAGCGATCGCTTCAATCGCAAGAACTGGATCAAGCCCGGCACCGGCAGTCCGTACGAGTTCAAGCTTGCTAACGTGTTCGCCGGAGCGGCGCGCATGGATTATATGGGCATCAAGGGATTACGTTTGAGCCTGAGCGGCTATTGTGGCAATTCGTTTCGGAACACGCTGAGCAAGACCAATGCCGAGTTGGATCAGAGTGCGTATAAGGACGTGAAAGGTACGGTTACCATTGGCGCGTTCGACTTTGCATACAAGGATCACGGCGCGATTGTTCGCGGTGACTTCACCTACGGTTATCTGAGCGACGCAGCGGCAATCACGCAGTACAACATATCTATGCGCAAAGGATCAGTGTCAAGTAAGCAATGGGTAGCGAGCGATGCTTTGACGGCAGGTGTTGAGGCGGGTTATGACTTCTTCAGCCTAAGCCGTGCTCTGGTTGCTAAGCATCAGCAGTTCTATGTGTTTGGACGGTACGACTATTATGATTCAATGTTCCGCTACGACGGCAAGCCGACGGATATGTACGCTTGGTGCGGCAGGCATCGTATAGCAGCAGGCATCAATTATTTCCCGATTCCGCAGGTCGCCGTGAAGGCGGAGTTCTCGTACGGAATATTAAAGCCGGGCACGCGTGCGGACGGAACACGCGGAAAGTTATATAACGACGAGCCACAGATTGCCGTCGGAATAGTATATGCTGGATTTTACCAATTATAAAAACAATAACGAATATGAAAAAGAATGTATCACTATTTATCCTAGTATTCCTAGGAGTACTAGGGAGTTTAGTTGGTTGCAAGAAAGCAGAAACTCCGGTCACCACAGACAAGGAGGCGGCGTTGCAACAAGCTGTGACACCGTACGTACAGAACACGGTTATTGCCACCTATAGTGCAATGGCTGATGCAGCACTGGTGCTGCTCAGTCAAGCCGAACAGATTCTCGACAAGGTTGAGAAGAGTGAGGATTACACCCAACTGATGAAGGATGCCGATGCATCATGGCGTCTGATGCGCAAGCATTGGGAACAGAGCGAGGCATTCCTGTACGGACCTGCGGCAGCGCACACCATCGATCCACACATTGACAGTTGGCCGTTGGACTTCAATGCAATGAACGCGTTGCTGCACAACGAGGAGCAGATGAAGCAGATTGAGGAGGAGGGCGGCGCTTACGTAGGCGATAAACTCGGCTACGCACTGAAGGGATTCCACGCGGCTGAGTATCTGCTGTTTGAGAGCATCGAGAAAGACGGTCGTGCCGTCGGTACAGGCAAGCCGCACGCTACGACTCTCACACACGCCGAAGCGGTATATCTGCTCGGCATCGTCGAAGACCTGACGCAGCAGGCAATCTTGTTAGAGTACTGCTGGGCAGGCGAGGTGAATGCCGCCAAGATGAAGATCCTCGAAGATGGCGAAGTAGATACCTACGAGGACAAGTACGGCTGGCAGATGGTCAATGCCGGCAAGCCTGGCTCAACCTATCTGACCTATCAGGAGGTAGCCGAGGAGATCGTAGCAGGCTGCGTGGATATAGCCGGCGAGGTGGCTGACCTGAAGATGGGTAACCCCTACATCAGCAGTACGCCCGACGAGCGCGATTATATCGAATCGCCGTATAGTTGTACTTCCACCGAAGACTTTGCTGACAATATCCGCTCGATCCAGCACTCCTACTGCGGGGCATTGACGGGCGACCATTCGGTATCGAACTATGTGTATCGCCAAAATCCCGAACTGGATGCCAAAGTGCACAAAGCCATTGAGGAGGCTATAGCCGCCATCGAGGCAATCGACGATTTCGAGAACACTGCGAAAGGCAATCCGCAAGTGAAATCCGCTATCGAGAAAGTGTCGGCACTGGAGCAGGTTCTTGACGATGAAGTTTTACCATTATTAAGTAAGTAATAGTATGAAAAAGAATTTATCACTAGACATCCTGGTTGTCCTATGCTCCATAGGATTCCTGGTTGGTTGCAAGCAGCCGACACCAAGTCCGGAGCCTGTAGCCGAAGAAAAGCCAGAGTGGTACTACACCGGCGGTAAGTTAGGCACGACGGAGAACTTGAGTTCAATGACTTTCCGTCAACCGACCCCTGCCACAGAAAATGCCGGTCTCGGTGCTATGTTCGCTCAAGGCGACAATATCGCAGAGAAAGACTTTGTGACCAACACGACCGGCCGCCAGCACGGTCTGGGACCCGTGTATGTGCGCTCGTCATGTCAGCACTGCCACCCGAACTACTCGCACGGAACAAGTGTGCCTGAAGGTACGTATAATGCCAAAGACCAAGGCAACGGTACGTTACTCGTAGTCATCAATCCTGCTACGCAGGCCTATGTGCCGTGGCTGGCAGGTATGCCTCAACTGTTCGGTGCTGCACCGTTCAAGGCGCCGCTTGATCCGGATCAGATTACCGTAACATGGAAGCAGGCTACCGACGAGCACGGCAACCAGTTTGCCGACGGCGAGAAGTACGAGCTGCGTTATCCGGAGGTGACGATGCCGAACACGGCTGTATATGTATATAACCAAGGTTACCGCGATCCGGACGGTTTGCTGGAGACCCAGGGCTATGAAGTCAAATTGGAGAATACGATCGGTGTGTACGGCTCGGGACTGCTTGATGCTATCCCTGATCAGGACATCATTGATCAGTATGCCAAAGAGGCAGCAGACGGCAAACTCAAGAACGGTCTGAACCCTGCATTCTGGGACGGCGGATTCCAGACGAGCGGCTACTACAAGAACGATCCGCAGTGGGGACCGAAACGCTTCACGTATGCTCTTACCCGCGGACCGATCATGGACGCAGCTGGCGCAAACGCTATCTGGAACATCACGAATGTCACTCGTAGTGACCGTAAGTATCATTACTTGGATCTAAACGGCACGATCTATGCCGAGTACGCCTCCAAAGATCCGGAAGTACAGGAGGCATTTGGTACACAGGAAGAGATCTACAACTATTTGACGAGCAAGGAGCTGCCTGCCGAGATGAGCGATGACGAGTTCACACAAGTCATGGTCTGGCACCGCGGTCTGGCAGTGCCGGCTGCGCGTAACGTCACGGACGAGAAAGTGCTGAAAGGAAAAGAACTGTTCACGCAGATTGGCTGCGACTATTGCCACCGCCCGACGTGGACAACCGGTGCGGACGAGGTGCGTGACCCGAATCACTTCCCTGTTACCGCTTCAATGCCACGTTACCCGAACCAGAAGATATGGCCTTACACGGACATGGTTCAGCACAAGCTGTGTATGGAGAATGATATCCGTACCGGTTGGTGCCGTACGACACCGCTCTGGGGACGTGGCCTGCATAAGAAAGCCACCGGTGATGCCTATGAGGCACGCATGCATGACACCCGTGCGCGTAACGTCATCGAGGCTATTATGTGGCACGGCTACAGCCAGCAGAGCGATGCGTATTACCCGACGCAGCAGTTCTACAAACTAAACAAAGAAGACAGAGATGCTATCGTTGCTTTCATCAATGCGATATAGACCTGTGACCTTATTGTTGCACATAGCCCTCGCGACCATCGTCGCGGGGGCTTGTGTGACGCATTTCTTTGGCAGACAAGGCGAAGTACATGTCCGCGCAGACAAGGCGGAACGTGTGCCTGATTCGCAGATTAGCCTGTTTCTCTGGGATTTCCACATCGTCAGTGACGAACAGGGTAACCCTGTGGATTTTATCTCCGAGCTGCGGATGCTGGATAGAAGCGCAGCCCCACAAAGCAGCACCTTGAGTGTTGACGAAGGCATAGTGCGAATGAACAAGCCGCTCAAGTACCACGGCTACCGTTTCTGTCAGTCGGACTACGACAGCGATCAGGCAGGTGTCGTGCTGGCGTATAACTATGACCCGTGGGGCATCGCCATTACCTACACCGGCTACGCGATGCTGCTGCTGGCGATGATTGCGTTCTTCTGCCAGCGCAATACACGTTTCCGTGCGCTCTATCATCGCCTCACAATGCAGTGGTCACGCAGCAAAGCGGTCGCACTGCTCTCAGCGTTAGCGGTCTTGATCGTCGTTCTTGCCATCGTCATGACGAAAGTGGTGACACCCAAACCGCCATTGCAGCCGGTGCTGCAGACGCCGCTGTTAGGAATACATGTGTCGGTCATCATGCTTGCCTACACATTGTTTGCGGTCATGATGATCAACGGATTGCTCGGACTGTGCTTGCCTCGCCGCCGCGAGCGGCTCATGTGCTTGTCACAGCTGCTGCTCTATCCGGCACTATTCTGCCTCACGGCAGGCATATTCATCGGCGCCGTTTGGGCGAACATGTCATGGGGAAGATATTGGGGCTGGGATCCGAAGGAGACATGGGCGCTCATCACGATGCTCGTATATGCAGCGCTGCTCCACTGGCCGTGGATGACAAAGAAATTAAAAATTAAAAAAGAAAAATTAAGAATCGTTTATCACGTCCTCAGCGTGATAGCCTTCCTGTTTGTTCTGTTCACGTATTTCGGAGTGACGTATCTGCTTGGCGGGCTGCACTCCTACGCAAGTTAGCCGGACGATGCGTCGGCTACTCAGCGTATCACATCGATGATCTGCTCGGCGATCTGCCGTTTGCTGGCGAGAGGCAGTCTGACTGCTGATTGCTGATCGCTGAGGGCTGAGCGCTTATACACCGTCACGCTGTTGGTATCCGTGCCGAAACCTGCTCCGGCTTCGCGGAGCGTGTTCAAGACGATATAGTCAAGGTTTTTGGATAGGAGCTTCTTCTGCGCATTCTGCTGCTCGTTGTCGGTCTCGAGAGCAAAGCCCACGAGGGTCTGGTCGGGGCGTTTGGTTTCGCCGAGTGTGCGGGCTATATCCTGCGTCTCGACGAGTGCGATGCTGCCCGTCAGGTCTTGTCCTTTCTTCATCTTATGATCAGCCACCGTGGCGGGTGTCATGTCTGCTACGGCAGCGGCGAGGATCGCCGTGTCGGCGCCCGGCCATGCGTCGGTTGTCGCCTCGTACATCTCTCGCGCTGAGACGACATCGATGCGTGTGAGCCGTCCTACGCCCTGCATGGCGGGGTGGTAGATGACCGGTGTGTAGTGCTCGGTGGTGGCACCCATGACGAGCGTGACGTCTGCGCCGTGGTGCAGCAGTGCTTGCGCCAGTGCGATGCCCATCTTACCTGTCGAGTGGTTGCTGATGTAGCGCACGGGGTCGATGGCTTCGCGTGTTGCTCCGGCGGTGACGAGTACGTGCCGTCCCAGCCAGTCCTTGGCTGTGAGTGCCGCTTCGACGGCCTCGAGCAATGCTTCGGGTTCCTGCAT
>CACZRD010000041.1 GCA_902783545.1 uncultured Bacteroidales bacterium | reverse complement strand
GATAGTGAACGACTTGGGGTTAGCCGTGGTCTGATCGCTCCACATAAGGAACGTGTAACCCGGAATAGTCTTAGCGAGAATGCTGAGTTGCGTACCAGCCTGATACGAACCTGCACCGTCGGGAGCACCGCCCGGGATAGTGTCGTTGGTCTCCTGGTCAATAGCTGACAGGTCGAGGCGAACCATCAGCGTACCCGGATCATCAGGGAAGTTCTGCGCCATCATGTGTGCGCCTGACAAGATGCCTAAGAAGGCAAATAATGTAAATAACCTCTTCATATTGTTGAGAATTTAGTGATTAATATGCTTGATTGATTACTTGAGCAAGTAGGTCTGCCCCTGTTGGATGACCAGTCCCTGGTAGGAAGCATCGACGGGAAGTCCGAGGATGTTGTACATAGGCTGCGTGCGATCCAGCTTGTGGCGCGTCTTGACCTGTGGCAGGGCGTCCTCTTCGTCCTTGACTGTGGTCTCAAACTCCGTGACTACAACTTGGTTACCCTCCTCGTCATAATCGTACAGGGCATTGATGTCATCTTCGGGATCTTCGGGATCGTCACCTGAACCTTCGATAGGTCCGTAGGCGTCGGATGGCGACACATTTACCTTGCCGAAGTCCGCGGATCCGAAGCCCGAGAGGGCAGGACCGCCTGTCTCGTCCACTTTCTTGCCGAACTTAGCCCCGCTGCGGACGAACCGGCGCAGCTCTTCCCTGCTCGGCACAGACTGCACGTGCATGTTCGTCGCGATGGTGATGCTGGCAGACGGCACACCGATGATAGGCACAGTACCTACAGCCTCCAGCTTACCGTCGCCCTTGAGGACGACATCCGACTCCGAGGCGATGATCGTGTCCGAAACGATGCGTGACCCATTGCGCAACTCGATGGTCAGCGTGTCTGTACCCGAGTAACCGATGAAAGTGCCCTCTGACGTCTCTTCGCTTGTCATATCAAGACTGTCAAGCGTCAGCGAGTTCTCCTCCGTGTTGTAAACAGCCGTTCCATCCCCGAAGAGGTCAATCTCCTTCGGGTTCTCCTCCGGATTGTCCGAAAGAGGAATCGTGTCACCCATGATGACCACTGTCGGCGGAACGTACACCACACCCGGGTCGGGCGGGAAGTCCGGACCGGATGGCGTCTCTGGATCATCGTCAGCCATCACCGACACAAGCGGGAACGCCAGCATCAGCAGGCACATAAATACCAAGTGAGAAATGCGTGTTTGCATACAATTTAGTAGTGATTTGGTTACACCAATGCATTTTCGCCACAAAGATACAAAAAATAATTCAAATATGCAAATATTTTATAAAATATTTTACGTTTGTTGCGAAATATTTGTTTTTTTGCAGAAATTTTCGTATCTTTGTGGCAGAAATCAGAAGTCAAAAATCAGAAATCAGAGTCATGAATATAGTATCCGTCATCAGTCGTCGTTTGTCGCTGGGCGAGAAACAGGTGCAAGCAGTTATCAATCTGCTGCATGAGGGTGCCACGATCCCGTTCATTGCGCGCTACCGCAAGGAACGCACCGGTTCGCTGGATGAGGTGCAGATAGCCGCCATCGAGGCGGAGAACGCCCGTCTGGAGGAGTTGGAGCGCCGCAAGGAGACCGTGCTTGCCACCATCGAGGAGCAAGGCAAACTGACAGAGGAACTGCGTGCACGCATCGACGCGTGTGAGGAGAGCGTGGAACTGGAAGATATCTATCTGCCCTACAAACCTCACCGCAAGACCCGTGCCGACAAAGCTCGCGAGCAGGGCTTACAGCCCTTGGCTGATCTCTTGCTCCGCCAAGACCCGCGCACCGACTGCCGGCGTGAAGCGCAGCGTTACGGCAAGGTGGATGAGGCATTGCAGGGCGCGCGCGACATCATTGCCGAGCAGATAAGCATGGACGAGCGCTCGCGTAACGCCGTGCGACGGGAGTTTGCGTACACGGCGGTGATCACCACCAAAGAGATCAAGCAACTCACCGCGCAACGTGCTCAGGAGGCAGCGAACTACAGGGAGTATTTCCGTGTCAGCGAGCCGCTGAAACGTATTGCCTCGCATCGTCTGCTGGCTATCCGACGTGCTGAGAATGAGGGGTTTATACGTGTGGATATATCCTGTGATCAGGAGAAGGCGCTGGACAAACTCTCGCGCTTGTGGCTGCACAACAACAGCAATGCAGCGTACGAGGTGGAGCAAGCGATGGAGGATAGTTACAAACGTCTGCTCAAGCCCGCTATCGAGACGGAGTTTGCCGCTGCGTCCAAGCAGAAAGCCGACACGGAGGCTATCCGTGTGTTTGCCGCCAACCTGCGTCAACTGCTGCTGGAGAACCCCTTGGGACAGAAACGCGTACTGGCTCTCGACCCGGGATTCCGGACGGGCTGCAAGCTCGTCTGCTTGTCCGCGCAGGGCGACCTGCTCTTCCACACGGCTATCTTCCCGCACCCGCCAGTCAACAAACGTGCAGAGGCGGAGGCGATCCTCATGAAGGCGCTTCGCGACTACCGGATTGAAGCCATCGCCATCGGCAACGGTACAGCCTCACGCGAGACCGAAGCGTTTGTGAGGGGAGCGATCAGCCAAGAGCCAAAAGCCAAGAGCCAAGAGCCAATAGCGGTGTTCGTGGTCAGCGAGAACGGTGCGTCGGTGTACTCCGCATCGAAGATCGCAAGGGAGGAGTTCCCCGATGAGGATGTCACCGTGCGTGGCGCGGTAAGTATCGGCAGGCGACTGATGGATCCGCTCGCCGAACTGGTGAAGATCGAACCCAAGAGCATCGGAGTAGGGCAGTACCAACATGACGTGGATCAGACAGAGCTCAAGCACAGTCTGGACCAGACGGTTGAGAGCGTGGTGAACTATGTCGGAGTGGATGTGAACACCGCCAGCAAGCACCTGCTGACGTATATCTCCGGCGTGGGACCTGTGCTCGCGCAGAACATCATCACCTACCGCGCGGAGAACGGTGCGTTTGCCGACCGCAAGGCACTGATGAACGTGCCGAAGATGGGCGCGAAGACGTTTGAACAATGTGCAGGTTTTCTGCGTATTGCAGGTGGCACGAATCCTCTGGACAACACCGCAGTCCACCCCGAGAGTTATGCCGTGGCGGCAGTGTTGCAGAAGGCGAAAGAGGCGGGTGGAGAAGTGCGGCTGGAGGACTATGTGACGGATACGGTGGGTCTGCCGACGCTGCGGGATATATGGCACGAGTTGGAGAAACCTTCGCGTGACCCACGGCAGCAGATCGAGGAGTTCCGATTCTCGGACACGGTGCACTCGATCGACGACCTGCAAGAAGGCATGAGTCTGCCCGGCATCGTGACGAACATCAGCAACTTCGGCGCGTTTGTGGATATGGGCATTCATAAGGACGGTCTGATCCACGTATCGCAACTGCGCGGCGCTAATGTCGGGCTGCATCAGCACGTGACCGTTGAAGTGCTGTCGATAGACCGCGAGCGTAACCGGATATCGCTGAGACTCAGATAAATGGTGCAAGGTGTATGGTGTAAGGTGTATGGTGTACAATAAAAGGAACTCTCTTGCGGGAGTTCCTCTTATTTTGCGATGACGGATTAGATCTCGTCGTTGACGTGCAATTGCTGTACGTACTTGGCGTGAGCCATCTTTACTCGCTTGATTTGGCTCGGAGCCTCAAATTGCTGGCGACGACGCAGCTCTTTGATGACGCCCGTCTTATCGAATTTACGTTTGAATTTCTTAATCGCACGCTCGATGTTCTCGCCTTCCTTTACAGGTACGATGATCATTGCATTACACCTCCTTTCACGATCGCTATGGTTGTTATTGTTGTTGTATAATCGCCCATATATGGTCGATACATGTGTTATTGTTGCCGAAAAAGCGTGCAAAAGTACAAAATATTTGTCACATTTGCAAATCTTTCGGCAGAAAATGTTTATTCCTCCTCACTAATCTTGCCGTCTGCAAAGTAGAGCTTACGCCCGGGGTACTGTTCTGGCCAGATGATGTTGTGCGTTGACATGACGATGGTGATGCCCGCCTTGGAGATGCTGTACAGCAGATCCATGATCTCTTTGCCGGTCTCGTGGTCGAGGTTTCCCGTCGGCTCGTCGGCAAGGATCAGTGACGGCATATTCAGCAGTGCGCGTGCGATGACCACACGTTGCTGCTCGCCTCCGGAGAGCTGGTAGGGCATCTTGTAGGCTTTGTTAGCCATGCCTACCTGGTCGAGTACGTCCATGACGTGCGACTTCATGGCGTTCTTGTCTCGCCAGCCTGTCGCGCGCAACACGAACAGCAGGTTCTCCTCGACATTACGGTCGGTGAGCAGTTGGAAGTCCTGGAACACGACGCCGAGCTTACGTCTCAGGTACGGCACTTGGCTGCGCTTGAGCGTCTCGAGTTTGTAGTCGAGGATCTGCGCCTCGCCGGAGGTGATAGGCAGCTCGCCGTACATCGTCTTCATCAGCGATGACTTGCCTGATCCCACGCGTCCGAGCAGATAGACGAACTCGCCTTCGCCGACCTCAAGGCTGACGTCACGCAGCACAATCTGTTCAGCCTGATTGACGCTGACGTTATGATAACTGATGATCTTACTCATTATCTAACTCGTTGATTTTGTTTTCAATTTCAGCAGCTTGCTTCTTGAGGTCGTCGATCTTCTTTTGCAGACCTTTGACCAGCGCGTTGCCGGACTTCGAGGTAAAGAACAGAATGTTGTTCTCGGCCGTACGGATCTCGGCTTGCAGTCCTTCGTAGATGCGGATGAGGCGGTTGCGGTCGGTCATGTTCTCCAGACCTTTGTGCCACTTCTCCGAGGCTTTCTCGCGGCGCTGCTTGAATGCCTCGCGCTCTTGCTTGCCGGCTTCGCGTTTGGCCTCAAAGAACGCGTCGCAGGCTGCGGTGAACTGTTTCCATATATCATCGGAGTACTTACGTGCCACGGGACCGATCTTCTTCCACTCGTTCTGGAGCTCTACGAACTGCCGTGTGGCATCTTGCCACTCCTGGCTGGTCTTGAGCTCTTCGGCTTTAGCCAGCAGTTCGCGTTTGAGTCGCAGGTTCTCGGCGAACATGTCGCGTGTGGTCTTGTAGAAGCCGGCTTTGGCTTTGTAGAACTGCTCGCACAGTGCGCGGTACTCGTCGTAGATGGACTGGTTGAACTTCTTGGGTGCAAAGCCTATCGTGCGCCACTCCTGTTGGATGGCTTGGATCTTCTCTGCCGCTTCGTCCCACGCCTTGTTGGACTTGAGTTTGGTCAGGTCAATCTCTTTCAGTCGCTCGATGAGTGCCTGTTTCTTCGCGAGGTTCTCCTCTTCGCGCTGGTGCAGGGTGTCGAAGTATGCCTGATGCTTCTTGTTGATGATCGTGGATGCGGCTTTGAATCGCTCCCAGAGCGCCTCGCGCTGGTCGCGGGCTACAGGACCAATCTCCGACCACTCGTTGTGCAGCTGCTGCAACAGGCGGTTGGCCTCCACGATGTTGTTGTTGGCATCCAGTGCCTCGGCTTTCTCGCACAGGGCGGTCTTGGCTTCCAGGTTACGCTTGAAGTCGAGGTCGCGCAGCTCGATATTGATCTTTACCAAGTCGTAGAACTGCTCCTGATAGAGGTTGTACTGGCGCCAGAGCTCCTGAACTTTGGGCGCAGGCACGGGGCCGATGGTTTTCCACTCGGCTTGCAGGTCGCGCATCTTCTTCAGGTCAGCCATCACGTCGGCAGTCTCGGGGTTGGCGAGATCTTTCATCTGTGCGATGATGTTCTCCTTGCGCAGCAGGTTCTGCTCTTGTTCGGCAACTTGCTTCTTGATGACCTCGTCGCGGCGCACCTTATAGTCATTGAGCAGTTGGCGGAACGTCTGCTCCGTCTCATCGACTGCAGCCTCAAATGTCTCGCCTGCCTCTTCCGCAGCTTTCTTTAGGGCTTCTTGCTCCTGATGCAGCTCGCGGTAGAAGTGGTTTTTCAGTTCGGCTACTTGCTCTTTGATAGCTGTTACGTCTCCTTCGCTCAGTAATGTTCGCAGTTGTTCTACGATAGTAAGTTTCTCGTTTTCCATATTATTTAGCATAAGAAATAGCGCGTGTCTCGCGTATAACGGTTATCTTCACTTGTCCCGGATAGGTCATCTCGTCCTGGATCTTCTTGGCTATGTCGTACGACAGGAGCTCGGTGTCCTTGTCGCTAATCTTGTCAGCGCCAACGATGACGCGCAGTTCGCGACCTGCTTGCAGGGCGTAGGTCTTGATCACGCCCTCATGCGACATGGCGATGTTCTCCAGGTCTTTGAGTCGCTTGATGTAGGTCTCCACGATCTCGCGACGCGCGCCCGGACGCGCACCTGATATTGCATCGCACGCCTGCACGATAGGAGCGATCAGGGTATCCATCTCTATCTCGTCGTGGTGCGAGCCTACGGCGTTGCAGATCTCAGGTTTCTCGCCGTACTTCTCGCAGAGTTTCATTCCGACCTCTGCGTGCGGCAGCTCGTAGTCTTCGTCAGCCACCTTGCCTATATCATGCAGCAGACCTGCGCGGCGTGCGGTCTTCGGATTCAGGCCGAGCTCCGATGCCATCGTGGCGCAGAGGTTAGCTGTCTCGCGCGAGTGCTGCAGCAGGTTCTGACCGTACGATGAGCGGTATTTCATCTTTCCCACCAGACGGATGAGTTCGGGGTGCAAGCCGTGCACACCGAGGTCGATGGTTGTGCGTTTGCCTATCTCGATGATCTCCTCTTCGATTTGCTCGGTGACTTTCGCTACGACCTCCTCGATACGTGCGGGGTGGATTCGTCCGTCCTGAACGAGCTGGTGCAGACTGAGTCGTGCTATCTCGCGGCGCACGGGGTCGAAGGCGGAGAGGGTGATGCACTCCGGCGTGTCATCGACTACTATCTCGACGCCTGTAGCGGCTTCCAGTGCGCGGATGTTTCGTCCCTCGCGACCGATGATACGTCCTTTGACCTCATCGTTCTCGATGCGGAACACGCTCACGGCATTCTCGACCGTTGCCTCCGATGCTACGCGCTGGATGGTCTTGATGATGACTTTCTTGGCTTCCATGTTCGCGTTGAGTCGTGCCTCATCCATCGTCTCGTTGATGAATGCGAGGGCTTCGGTACGTGCCTCGTCTTTCAGGCTGTCAATCAGTTGCTTCTTTGCCTCGGCAGCTGACAATCCTGACAGCGTCTCGAGTTGCTGTTGCGCCTGCTGGTGCAGCTTCTCCGCCTCTGCGGTCTTATAATCGATGGCTTGCTGTTGTTTCTCGATCTGTGCCGTGCGTGCTTTCAGTTCGTTCTGCTGCCGCTGCAACTCGCCCTGACGTTGGTTGAGCTGTTGCTCGCGTTGCTGCTGGCGTTGTTCAGCCTGCTGGCGTTTCTGCTCTTGCTGGCGAACCATATTCTCGTGCTCTGTCTTCAGAGCGATGAACTTCTCTTTGGCCTCGACGATCTTGTTTTTCTTGATGATCTCCGCCTCTTCGAGGGCTTTTTTGAACAATCCGTTTTGTGCAAAACGGCATATCAGGAAGCAGACGATCAATCCTACGAGGAATGCTGCGGCTGCTATTAGTATAGTCATTGTTGAGCTCATAGTTGTTATTCTTGTGTGTTAGACGCTTCTCGTGCGAGCGCGTCAAGTATTGTTTGATTGATGGTGTTAATACGATCTTTCACGGGTTCGATATCGTATCGTGCACTTTCGCGATGCAGGTTCACTGCGGCTTCCAGGGCTACGTACACCCATATCTGCTCTGCAGATTTGTTTTTCATGCCCGAGCTGTAGTATTGAAAACGCTGGTTGAGGTGAGCAGCGGCGTCACGGTAGTATTTTTCCTCGTTCCAAGCGACAGGAAAACGCATTGTATGGTCACCTAACTGTAAGGTGATGTTCAGGGTGCTTGGAGTCTGCTCAGCCATAACGGTTTATCAATTTTACAGCTTAACCAATTAACGTTTCAACACGTCTATCGTTTTGTCAATATCAGCGATGATAGACCGGATATGATTTTTTGCTTTTTGTCGTTGCGGTGTATCCACCGTCAGTGCGTGTGCTATTTGCAGGTTTCTCAGGTCAGCGTCTTTCTGCTTGATCTCGGTGCGCAGGTTGAAGAGTTCCTGGTCTTGCGCTTTGAGTTGCTGCTGCAGAGCGGCGTTGTCACGTCTCGCCTGCTCGTAGGCTGCGACGAGACGTGACACGTTCTGCTCTATGTCCTGTAGATAGTCCACGTAGATGAGTTAGAAGCTATATCCTATGCCGAGGCCGAGGATCGACTTGAATTGTACGCGCTCTTTCAGATCGCCGTTCTTGTCAGCGATGAGCACGCCGGGATAGTACTTCATGCTGGTAGTCAGGCTGACGTTCAGCACCTTGAGGAACTGATAGCTGACGGCTACATCCCAGTCCACATCGAAGTTACCGAACTGGCGGTTGTTGTTCGAGTAGCGGAAGTACTTGTCGGCATCAGCCTGTGCGTCCCATGCACCGGCACCGTTAACTTCGTCGAACTTCTCTTTCAGGTCAAAACCTTTGCCCTGGTACGGGGTGAACAGACCGAGAGTGGTGCTCAGTGTCAGGTTCTCGTACTTGTAAGCGATAGCGCCCTTGAACGACAGACCGAACTCAGCGCGGAAGTCACGCCACTCTTTCTCGGCGGTCAGTTTGTTGTAGCCGTACGTGCCGTAACGCTGTTGCAGATCGGTGCGGAAGTCGTAGAGGGGATCAGTGCCGTCCTCTTTCATATACTCGGCATTGATCTTCTTGTTCATCGCATCGCTCACCCACGCCGTGGATATACGTCCGGCGATCGGTGACAGATAGATAGAGAAGTCAGCGCCGTTGACGCTCTTCTTCCAGTCGATACCGACCGAGATGTCGGTGTACGACGGAGCGAGCCACTTCGAGATAGCGGGGTTGTATCCGGCGATGTAGCTGCGGCCGAGTGCATACTGCGATTGGAAACTACCCAGTGCTGTCAGGTACCAGTTCTCACGGAACTCCCAACCGAACTTTGTAGCGAGCTTGATGTTATCGCTCGACTTCTGGAACGGATCTTCCGGCTGGTCGATGTACGACAATCCGAAATCGGTGTCGAAGTTCGTCTCCCATGCAATAGCATCTTTGTGGTAGAGCAGGTGCAGTTTGGCGAAAGCCACGCCGTTGACGTTGTTGTTACCGCCGGCTGCCCAGTTCACCAGACCTGTAGCGGCTGCATTCAGACCGAGTGAGCCGTCGAACTTCCAGGCTTTGTCACCGGTATCGATGGCTTTCAGATCACCGGCAGCGTTCTTGGCTGCTGCGGCTTGACCTTCAACAGTGGCTTTGTCCACATCCTGAGCGTACATGCTTGCTCCAAGCAGAATGCACGCTATAAAGGTAAAAATCTTTTTCATTGTTTGTTATTTGATTTGTTATTGTTTAGTTGTTGTCTTTTTGGGTGGCCATATATGGCTGCCGGCTTGTTAGTATTGGGCGGCGTCATAGACCGCATCGGCGATCTCCGAGCCTTTGAGTTTCTCGATGATGCAGAAAGCGAAGTCGCTGCTCAGTCCCGGACCTTTGGCGGTGATGACGTTCTTGGACTCCACTACCAAGCCGCCTATATAACTCTCACCGAGATAGTTCTCGAAGCCCGGGTAGCAGGTTGCCTGCTTGCCATCGAGTATGCCAAGTCGCCCGAGAACCGACGGTGCGTAGCAGATAGCTGCTATGAGTTTGTCCTCGGCGTTGTGTTTCTTTAATAGGTTGCACAGCCCTTCGTGGTTCTCCAGATGAGCTGCTCCGCCGGGCAGAATAAGCATCTCGGCGTCAGCGAAGTCGCAGTCCTCAAACAGGCGGTCGGCGTGAACGGTGATCCCGTGTGCGCCATTCACCTGAATGTTCCCGCGGATGGCTACGGTCGCCAACTCTACGCCAGCGCGGCGCAACAGATCGACTGTGGTCAGTGCCTCGATCTCCTCGAAGCCGTTGTCAAGAAAGAGATAGTTCATACTTAGTTCAATTTGAAAGTATATGTTATTGTTCCTACTTGAATCTTGTTTTCCGAAGGCGAGAACTCCGCTTTGCGTGCAGCCTCGAGGGCGACCTGCTTCGTCTGGTAGTCGCTCACGTTCGTTCCTTCGCCGATGGTAGCGGAGATCACCTTACCCGCGCTGTTCACTTGGATGTTCACCACGACCTTGCCGCCCTGGTTGAACTGCGTGGAGGGCTTGGGCAGGGCTTTGATGTTTCGTCCGGCGAGGCTCCAGCTGTTACCGCCTACCGAGCCGTGTCCCACGGGGTTTTGACCGCCTTGCTGCGATGCGCCTTGCGTTGTGCCGCTGCCTTGTGCGCCTTGCTGGTTGTTGCCGAACATGCCCGCCATCAGGTTGTTCGCATTGTCACGTTTGGCTTGTTGCTCGGCAGCTTGGCGGGCTTGCTCTTCGGCTATCCGCTGCTGCTCGGCACGTTGCTCGGCTTCCAGTCGGGCTTGCTCCTCGCGTTGCTTGCGGATGAGTTCCTCTTGCTCGGCACGTTTCTTTCTCTCCTCCTCACGTTGCTTGGCGAGTGCCAGCGACTCCTCGTCATCCTGAACCATCAGGTCGTTCTCCGAGGGCGCTTGCGGAGCGGGAGGCGGAGTCTGCGCTATAGGCTCAGTGGGCATCGGCACGGCTTCCGGCTCACTGCCGCCGCCGTCCTCGCTGTCGCCGAAAGCAACCTCAATGCCTTCCTCCTCTGTCTCGCGTGGCGCGTCAATAGCGACGTACCACAGCAGCAGAAACAGCAACGCCATGATTAGCGCCGTCAGCAGTCCGGATTCTATTTTTGCTTTTGTATCTTTGTTCATTACTTTTTATTCCTTGTTGCGACAACCAGCTTCATGTGATGCTGGTTAGCGATGTCAAGAACGCGTACGACCTCTTTGTACGCTATATCCTCGTCAGCATGCAGGGCGATATACGCCGTGGAGTCCTGTTGTTGTACGGACGCGAGGTACGGCTCCAGATCTTCCGGTTCGATGGCAATGGGCTTCTCTTTGCCCAGCGCCACGAAGTAGTTACCCAGCTCGTCGATGCTGACCTTGGCCACCACCTGCTTGGTGTTCGTCTTCGCTTTTGCCTGCGGCAGGTTGATCTTGATGTCGTTGGGTGACGACATCGTGCTTGCCATCACAAAGAACAGCAGCAACAGGAAGATCAAGTCCGTCATCGACGACATCGCGAACGTGGCCTCGACTTTATTTCGTTTCTTTAAACTCATAACGGTTAGCGGGTTAGGGGATTAGTGGGTTAGCGTTACGCGGGTTCATTCAGGAGATCCATGAATGCCAAAGTTCTACCCTCAAGTTGTCTAACCACGCGGTCGATGCGCGATACGAGGAAGTTATACATGAACATCGCGATGATACCAACGATCAGACCGCCGATGGTGGTTACCATAGCTTGGTACATGCCCTCGCTCAGGGCAGACATCTCGATCACGCCGCTGGCGTTCTGCGCCATGTTGTAGAACGTCTGAACCATACCCAGAACGGTGCCCAAGAAACCGAGCATCGGTGCGCCGGCTGCGATGGTTGCCATGATCACGAGACCTTTCTCGAGGATCGAGACTTCGAGGTTACCGACGTTCTCAACGGCTACCTGCACGTCTTGCATCGGACGACCGATACGGCTTATACCTTTCTCGATCATACGTGCGGAAGGTGTGCCGGCTTGCTTGCACAGGTTCAGGGCGGAGTCGATCTTTCCGTCGTGGATATAGTCCTTGATACGGTCCATGAACGTTGCGTCCTCCTTCGTGGCGTTGTGCAGCACAATCAGGCGCTCGATAAAGATATAGATTGCCCACGCCAGTAGTACGGCAAGGATCACCATGATCCATCCGCCATACTGCGCCATAGTCAGCAGGTTAATAGACTCTTGTACTGTCTCTTGAATGGGCTCTTCGGCTTGAAACATTTGCTCTTCAACCAGAGCCGCGGTGTCACTAATTTGTAAAAGCATATTTGTTCGTTGTTTAATTAATTACTTGGTTTACAGCACGCCAGATAGCGTTTGATGGTCTCCTCTATTCCCCAATATAACGCGTCAGCGATCAGTTGGTGCCCGATGCTCACCTCGTCGATCCACGGGAACGCCTGGAGTAGGGCAGGCAGGTTCTCTGTGCTCAGGTCGTGCCCGGCATTCAGTCCCAGCCCGACTTCGCGCGCTTTCTCCGCGGCGGCGCGGTACATCGCTATAGCGGCTTCGGGATCGTGCTCAAACAGCTCCGCGTAAGGTCCCGTATAGAGTTCCACGCGGTCTGCACCGGCAAGTTTCGCTCCCTCTACCATCTCGGGTATAGGGTTGACAAACACCGACACGCGTATCCCTGCCTCGTGGAAACGCTGCGTCACCTCGGTCAGGAACGCACGGTGCTTGATCGTATCCCAGCCGTGGTTCGATGTCAGCTGCTCGTGTCCGTCGGGCACCAGCGTCACCTGCGTTGGGCGTACCTCGCACACCATCTTTATGAACTCCGGTTCGGGGTTGCCTTCGATGTTCAGCTCCGTCGTCACGCAGTCTTTGAGCGCATAGACATCGCTGCGGCGTATATGCCGCTCGTCAGGTCGGGGGTGAACGGTGATGCCCTGTGCACCGAACCGCTCGCAGTCCTTGGCGAACTGCTCCACGTCCGGAATGTTCCCTCCGCGCGCGTTGCGCAGCGTGGCAACTTTGTTGATATTTACACTCAATCGCGTCATACGCACAAAATCCGCCACAAAATTACAAAAAAAAAATGACATTTGCAAGTTTTTTGCCATTTTTTTTATTTTTGGCATCATCAACACATCTAAAATAGCAATCTGCGTGCAAAAGTTGTGAAAAATATACCAAAAAATTTGCAAATCTGCAATAATTGTCGTATCTTTGTGCGTTTTTTGCGAAACAAAAGCAATATGGCAGTTATTATACAAGAAGTAAAGAATTGTTGGCAGCGGTATCAGTTTGCTACGTTCAGCAACAAGCTGTACAAGGACTGCGAGGCGTATTGCCCGCGGCTTATACTGGATGAACTCAATACGTTCAACCGCAAGAAGAACCCGTCGTACGATGTGTGCGAGTCGGTGGAGTACCTGGCGTACCGTGACGGGAAGATCGTTGGGCGTATAGCGGGCATCATTAACCGCGCCGCCAATGAGAAGTGGGGTGTGAAGAAGGTGCGTTTCGGTTGGATAGATTTCATTGATGATATGGAAGTCAGCCGTGCGCTGTTGGATACCGTGGCAGCATGGGGCAAGAGCAAAGGGATGAACATACTGAACGGTCCTGTAGGATTCACGGATTGGGATTACGAGGGGTTGCTGATAGAGGGATTTGAGTACTTGGCTCCGGCAGCGTCGCTGTATAACTATCCGTACTATCAGAAGCACCTGGAGGCGTACGGTTTGCAGAAGGAGGCGGACTGGATAGAGTACCAGCTTTATCCGAAAGAGGTTCCGGCGCGCATGGAGCGGATGGCGAAGATCGTGGCAGACCGTTTTCACGTGCATATAGACAAGGTGCGCAGCACCAAGGAACTGGTGCGCAAGTACGGCATACAATATATGGATGTACTGGATACAGCCTATCAGCAACTGTATAACTTCCAGCCCATGACCGAACGGCAGAAGAACTACTACAAAGATATGTACTTCCCGCTGCTGAACTTCGACTTTGTGACGGTCATCGCCAACGATCAGAACGAGTGCGTGGGCGTGGCGGTCGGCATGCCGGATATATCGAAGGCACTGAAGAAGTGCAACGGAAGGATGTTCCCGTTCGGGTGGTATCATATACTCCGAGCCTTGAAAGCCAAACAGATGGACAAGTTGGACTTGCTACTGGTCGGTGTGCGCCCGGATTACCTGAACCGCGGGCTGGATGCGTTGATGCTGCGCGACTTTATCCACGGTACGCAGAAGTACAAGGTCAAGGAGGTGGAGACTACGTCGATGCTGGAGGACAACAACAAGGTGCACACGATCTTTGAGGACGTTGACAAGATTCAGCACAAACGTCGTCGGGCGTTTGAAAAAACGATTTAGATGGTTGAAAGATGACATCCGTTGAACGATATGAGAAAGCTCTGGCTATGCTGGATGAGTATATCCGCGCGCACAACATGCGGCACACGCTTGAGCGCGAGCGCTTGCTGAAGGTCATGGCGGAAATCAAGAAACCGATCTTTACCGTCCATGACATTGACGAGCAACGCAAAGAGCAACATATTTCCGTCCCGACGCTATATAATTCACTCGAATTGTTCGTTTCGGCACGGATTTTGTACAAACTTGAACGGACGCAAGGCGTGACTTGTGAGCAGTACAAGTGGGCGTTGGATGCCAAGAACAGCATGCGCGTGATCTGTACACGCTGCGGCAGGGAGGCAAGTTTCAACGACAGGGCATTGTTGCAGATCGTGCACAACCGCAAGTACGCCAATTTCGTTCCGGCACACTTCTCGCTATATGTCTATGGCGTTTGCAAAGCATGTCGACGACTGATGATACAGCGGAACGCGGATAGTGAATAGTTAACAATTAACAATTAATATGGTTGATTGAGAATAGGTAGATGAATTTATATTGGATCATATTTATAGCGACATTGCTGGCGAGTTGGCTGGTGAGTGCGTTGTTTGAGAGCCGCATGAAGAAGTACAGCGCTATTCGGACAACGATGACCGGTCGTGAGGTTGCCGAGCGGATGTTACGCGAGAACGGCATCACCGATGTGCAGGTCGTTTGCACGGGAGGCGTGCTGACGGATCACTATAACCCGACGAACCAGACGGTCAATCTGTCGAAGGCTGTATATGAGGGTGCCACGCTTGCGGCAATGGCTGTTGCTGCGCATGAGTGCGGTCACGCCGTGCAGCATGCAGTAGGTTACGCGCCGCTGAGGATGCGTTCGGCGCTCGTGCCTGTGGTGAACTTCAGTTCGAAATGGGTGATGTGGGTGATTCTGGCAGGGATGTTGGTGCTGCAATCGTTTCCTCAGTTGATGCTGTTTGGCATAGTGCTGTTCGCGATGACGACCTTGTTCTCGTTCATCACGTTGCCGGTGGAGATCAACGCCTCGGTACGTGCGATCAACTGGATGGAGGAGTCGATGCTGATCAGCCGTGAAGACCTGCCGAAGGCATCCGCCGCGCTGCGTGCTGCGGCTTACACCTACGTGGTGGCTGCATTGTCGTCGCTGGCAACACTGCTGTATTACATCGCCATCTTCGCCGGCGGCAGCAGAAAGTGATATTTTGGCCCCGTAGCTCAATTGAATAGAGTGTCAGATTCCGGTTCTGAAGGTTCTGGGTTTGAGCCCCAGCGGGGTCACCGG
>CACZRD010000040.1 GCA_902783545.1 uncultured Bacteroidales bacterium | reverse complement strand
GATCGAGGAAGCTCTGAACACCAAGGGTATTGACGCAGCTCTCGAGGTTTGCCGCGAGACACGCGGTCCGGTAGCAAGTATCTTCTATCAGGGTCTGAGCCGTTACGGCGAGGGTATCGACGTAGTTGAGAAGACCGTTGCCAGTTACGGTGGCGTACAACTCGGTCTCTTGGAGAAGAACCTGAGCTGGATCTCGCTGTTCATCGCTATCGCACCGTCTCTGGGATTCTTGGGTACGATCATCGGTATGATCGAGGCCTTCGATAAGATCCAGCAGGTAGGTGATATCTCGGCTACGGTTGTTGCCGGTGGTATCAAGGTGGCATTGTTGACCACGTTGCTCGGTTTGATCATCGCCGTTATTCTCCAATTGTTCTACAACTACATCCTCAGCCTCATCGAGGGTCTGGTTAACGAGATGGAAGACAGCTCGATTAGCCTGCTTGATATCGTTGTTGCATACGACAAGGCACAGAAGAAGTAATCGGCATAACTGCTCCCTATTGTTTAACTGTTAAAAAGAGTAAGTTATGAAGAACTATAAATTGATTCCAAAGATTACGCTGTGGGTACTGCTCGCTTTGGGTATCGCAGTCATCGCTGCGTTCTTCCTTGGCGGCAACAGCGGCACGCTAGAGGTTGCAGGTGACTTCCTGAATATACCAAAGTTCAGCGACCTGTTCATCGGTTGGATTTATGTGCTGCTCGGATTGGCAATTCTGCTCACGCTCTGCGTGCTGGTTGTTAAACTCGCAAGCGACTTCAAGTACAATCCGAAGCGCGCTATCCGCAGTTTGTGCGTAGTAGTAGGAGCTATTCTGCTCTGCGCTATCTGCTGGTTCATGGGTAGCGATGAGGAGTTGCACATCATCGGTTACGAGGGCACGGATAACGTAGGTTTCTGGGCTCAGTTGGCTGATGCAGTTATGTACCTCGTTTACATTCTGTTCGCAGCTACCATCGGCGCAGTTATCGCCGGTGCTTGCATTGCACGTTCACGTAAATAATAACAATGAATTACTATGGCTAAGAAAATCCCACAGATCAACGCCAGTTCTATGGCCGACATCTCGTTCTTGCTGCTCATCTTCTTCTTGGTGACCACATCAATGGATGTCAACCAGGGTCTGACCCGTCGTCTGCCTGCGCCTATTCCGCCCGATCAGAAGATTGAGGATACGGATATCAACAAGCGTAACCTGCTGGTAGTGAAGATCAACTCTGCCAACCAGCTCATGGTGCAAGGCCAGGAGATGAGCGTCAAGCAGCTCAGGGAGAAAGCCAAAGAGTTCATTGCCAATGTCAACGATGACGCCAACCTGCCCAAACTCTACGAAGAGGACTTTGGCGGTCAGATCGGTGTCGTGAAGTATGCCAAGAACCACGTTATCTCCGTTCAGAACGACGTAGATACCCAGTACCAAGCATACCTCGATGTACAGAATGAACTCGTAGCGGCTTACAACGAGTTGCGTGACGAGTGCGCACACAAGTATTATCACAAGGCTTTCAACGAGCTCGATGAGGATGACCAGAAGTTGATTCAGAAGGTTTATCCGCAGAAGATCTCGGAGGCTGAGCCGAAAAACTATGGAGGGAACTAAGTATGGCAAAGATTCGTAGAAACGAAAAGCGCGAGATGCCGGCTTTGAACACTTCGTCATTGCCCGATATCATCTTCATGCTGTTGTTCTTCTTCATGTCCGTAACGTCGATGAAAGAGGTGACGTACAAGGTACAGATCCAGAACCCGTCGGCAACGGAGCTCACCAAGCTTGAGAAGAAATCACTTGTTCGCTACATCTATGTAGGTACACCTACCAAGGAATTCCAGAAGCAGTTCGGTTCAGAGACCCGTATCCAGCTTGACGACGCGTTTGCTGACAAGTCGGAGATTGCCGACTATATCATCAACGAGCGTTCGGCAATGAACGAGTCGGAGCAGGGCTTGATGACTGTAAGCATCAAGGCTGACAAGGAAACCCGAATGGGTGTGATTGCGGATATCAAGCAAGAACTGAGAAAAGCTTATGCGCTCAAGATCAGTTACGCAGCTACGCAACGTACGAACTACTAATAGAAACAAAAAGAGCCGCTTTACTGCGGCTCTTTTTGTACTTATGTGTACTATTTTACCTGCTTGCAGCGGCAAGCAGAAACCTGTTGAAATCATTGATTTGAGCGATAGCATCGAGTGGCGCGACGGTGATATAGCACTACGATGCGGTTGGGGCATGGAGAGCCGTGCTGTTACGGTTAAGGGGCAATCGACCTACTCACACAGCGGCTTGCTGTACTATAACAACCGGAGTCGGGCGTGGGAGGTAATACATGCCGTGCCCGGGGAAGATGAGCCCGAATACCTGAAAGCAGAGCCGCTGTCAGTATTCTACAGCAAGGAACGCGCCAGGAGCGGCGCGTGGCTTCGGGTAGATTGCAGCGACAGCATAGCCCACAAAGCCGTG
>CACZRD010000039.1 GCA_902783545.1 uncultured Bacteroidales bacterium | reverse complement strand
GCGATGACGCTGCCCATGTAATATGCCGAACTGCCTGACAGCTCGTTCATTAGGGCTGCCAGCCGTCCTCCGGTGCACGACTCCGCCGTGGCGATGGTCTGCTTGTGCTCGGTCAGATAACGCCCGAGCACGACGTTAGGTGCGATGTCTTCGGTGGCTATCAGATGATCGTCAATGAGCGGCAGCAGTTCGCGTAGACGGCTATCTATCTGCTGCTCTGTCGCCTCGCCATACGACGATAGCCGCAGCCGCACGACACCCTGCTTGGGCAGATATGCCAGATGCATGGATTTGGGCAGCGCCTTCTCCCACTTCTCGATCCGCAGCGCTAACGCCGACTCGGGGATACCATAGACAACCACTGTCCGGTGGATGATATCCGCCGACAACTGCAGATGCTCGCGCAAATACGGCAGCACCTGCTCGTTCATAGCGATCTGCATCTCGTGCGGCACGCCGGGCATACTGATGAGGACTTTGGCTGCTGGCTGTTGGCCATTGGCTTTTTGCTGATGAAAGACCATGATCGGCGCGCTGCCTACACGGTTAGGCAGGATATCGGCGTGGCTGGGCACCAGCCATTGCGTTTCCGTCAGGCGGTTGAGCACCTCGGGTCTATCCTTATAAAGGGCGTGAACATGCGCGCGTACACGCAGGTCTTCGACCAGACGCGTATGGAAATAGTCGCAGAGCACGGTCTTGGTTATATCATCCTTTGTGGGGCCTAGTCCGCCTGTGGTGAGCACTACATCCACGCGCGACATGGCTGCTGACACAGCGTTCCATATAGCTTGCCGATCATCGCGCACGGTAGTGACCTGCACAACGGTTATTCCGGCGTGGTTAAGTACCTGCGCCATCCATGAGGCGTTGGTATTGACGACCTGCCCGATGAGCAGTTCGTCGCCGATGGTGATTATCTCTGCAAGGATCGTTTTCATCTGATCACTGATTGCTGATTGTTGATTGCTGATTACTGATTGCTTTTAGCTTTCTGCCATTCGTCGGCAGTGAGACAGAGTTCGTCGTACCACTCTTGCCCGAACCGGCGAATAAGCGGTTCCTTTAGGAACTTATACAGCGGCAGATGCAGTTTGTGCCCCAGTTGCCGCGAGGAGTGACATATATCCCAACGGTGGTACTCCAGCCCTGTCAGGTTGCCGACCTTCGTCAGCCTGATCGGATAGAGGTGACAGGAGATAGGCTTCTTGAAAGACTGCGTGTTTAGTCGCTCAATCAGGCAGTAGCACCAGCCGTTGTGATCTGTGCGGGCGAAGATACAGTCTTTGTCATTGACGATTGACAGTACGCGCTCGCCGGAGGGATCGTTGTAGGCTATGCCTTGCTTAGCCACGACCCCGCGTGCCTCTTTCGTCATATGCGGCAGCAGTTCGGGCAGCAGTTCGCTGAGGATTCGCTCTTCGTCCTCCGTGACCGGTGCACCGGCATCACCCTCAATACAACAGCAGCCTTTGCAGTTGTCAATATCGCAGCAGAACTCTTTCTCGAGCACTTCAAGGCTGACTATCGTATCCTTTATTAGAATCATCGTTTATATTTGTATCGTGCACCGGTTTTGCCTTTGGCGATGTTCGTCAGTTTGCCTTTGCAGAACTGCCTGCGGATGGGCGATATGCGGTCGGTGAACACGTGCGCCTCCAGATGGTCGTACTCATGCAGCACGATACGTGCCTTGAAGTCCGTGAAGGTATCCGTGTGTTCCCGGAAATCCTCATCGAGATAACGGATCGTGATGGTCTTCGGCCGCGTGACGTTCTCGCTGATTCCCGGCAACGACAGACAGCCCTCGCTATAGACCGATGTCTCCTCGCTCTCCTCCAGCAGTTCGGGATTGATGAACGCCTGCTTGAAGTCCACGCACTCCGGGTAATCCTCGCCCAGTTCGCTGCCGTCAACGACAAACAACCGCTTCGACAGCCCTACCTGCGGCGCCGCCAAGCCACAGCCCTCGGCAGCAGTCAGCGTCTCGTACATATCCGACACCAGCTGCTTGACATCCAGTTCGCCCGGCTCGACGTCCTCCGTAGGACGCCGGAGCACAGGTTGACCGTAAAGATAAATAGGTAATATCATAACTATTTCACAAATTAGCCCACAAAGTTACAAAAACTTTTGCAAATTTGCAAATATTCTGCGTCATATTTTGCAAAATAGTCTATTTTTTTTCGAAATTAGCAGAAAGCCACCTGCTCGCGGGCGAAGAGAAACTCCACGGGGAAGTACGTGTAACCTGCTTTCGTCTGCGTACGTTTGCCCCAGAACAGGTAAGCGTGTTGTCCGCGTTTCACTTTTCCGCCCTTTGCCTGCCAGCCGTCGAAGGTGTCGAGCTCGGTGTTCGTCAGTTGGTAGCATTCGCGCAGAAGCTGGTTGCCGCTGACATCTGTCCTGCCGGAGGTCTGCGCCATCTCACGGAGTTTGTTGGTGATCGACTTGAGCTGAAGACGATACTGCTGCATCTTCGACAGTTCGGACTGAGTGTTGTTGGTGTTACGTGAGGCGATTGCTTCTTGATAAACTGTACGTGTCATAATTGTAAGT
>CACZRD010000038.1 GCA_902783545.1 uncultured Bacteroidales bacterium | reverse complement strand
CTCTCCGGCGATGACCACTCGTTCGAGCACCTGTACAAAGATGGCGTGCATTACCTGCGCCCGGGCTGCGGGCGAGACGCCAATTACCCCCAGCAGAAGCAACTCAAGGATTTCAAGTACTCGATGTTCTACAAGCAAGTATCCTGTTTCTCAACGCTCGACATGTCTGCCGATGCCTCAACCATCGCCCTGACGGCGTACGACTCGGTGGGGAACATCTTCTATAACTATACCTTCGTGCACGACGGCGAAGTGATCACTCCATCGGTTAACTTCACCGTACCGGCCAAGGAAGTCAGCGTCGAAGACTCACTGCAACTGCGCTGGTTCACATTCGATCCTGTGGGCGATGCCAAAGTATCGTTCTATTACTCGCAGACAGCCGGTGCAGCAAGCGTGGCAGGCATGACGCCTATCGTCACCGATCTGCCGGGCTCGGCAGAGAAGTACGTATGGCACACGCGCGACATCTTCCCCAAAGGGAAGTACTACCTCTATGCAGTGGTCTCCTCCGGTGGCAACACGTACATGGGCGGCAATACGGCTGTAGTCAACCTCATTGAAGACACCACACCGCCGCCGGCTCCTACGGCTCTCGGCGGCTACAAACATGATGGTCATTACCACCTCGTTTGGCGCAACCCGACGCACCTGGTGCATCTCGACGAGCTCGTTTCCGACTGCAACTCGGTGGAAGCGTTCGAGGCGATGGGGGAGGAGGGCGCAACGATGGACGTCAGCATTGCCGACGGCACGCTGCGCTGCGACTACAGCATCACCTCTGCATGGGCAACCGCCTCGGCGGATTATGTGTTTCCGGAAGCTACGGATATGCACCGCACACCCGTGCTGACGTTTCGGCTCAGGGGCAACGGCAGCAGCACCGATCTGCGTATCGTGTGCAAGAACATGTCCGCCGGTCACGAGGACTGGTGGTACACCGAGCAGTTCAACCTGTCGAAAACCGCCTGGCAGACCGTGACGCTGAATCTGAGCAATCTACAAGCGTTTGACTGGTACGGCAATACCGATGACCGCAACCGCTGCGAGGGTATCGTGCGTATCTCGTTCGGCGTATCGACCGGCGATCCGGTGAGCGGCACGTTCTACCTTGACGACCTGCATCTCTCAGGCGACATCTACCCCGCGCCGGATTATGCCCGCACGGTTATTGTCCGCAAGGATAATACATTCCCGTCCTCACCTACCGACGGCACAGAGATCTACAGCGGCACGGCAGAGACCTGCACCGACCCGACGGCAGTAGTCGGTGAGGTGTATCACTACGCCGCATTCGCTGCCGATGACCGTGGTAACTGGTCAGCACCTGAAGCAAGTGCACAATGGAAGTCCGAAAACGTAGAGGAGGGCAATGCCGTACCGTACATCACCGCTACCGCATCGCCGCAGAAGATCCTCCGCGACGGACAGGTATATATTCAGCGTAACGCACGCACCTATACCCTGCTCGGGCAACAGAAAGACTGAACAAAAAACGGCGCTGATAAAAATTCCTTGCATATTTATTCCCGAAAATTTGCATATTTGAGAAATTTTTCGTAACTTTGTGGGCTTTTTGGTACAGACGCATAAATACAACTCTATATGAAAGGAATCATTCTGGCAGGCGGAAGCGCCACACGTCTTTATCCGCTGTCAAAAGCTATCAGCAAACAGATCATGCCGGTGTATGACAAGCCGATGATCTATTACCCGTTGTCCACCCTGATGATGGCCGGCATCCGTGAGGTACTGATCATCTCCACGCCGCGCGACCTGCCGATGTTCGAGGAACTGCTCGGTGACGGCAAGCGTCTGGGTATGCGCCTGGAGTACAAGGTGCAGCTCGTGCCTAACGGCCTGGCGCAGGCTTTCGTGCTCGGCAAGGAGTTCCTCGGCGGCGAACCGGGCTGCCTGATCCTGGGCGATAACCTGTTCTACGGTCACGGTTTCCCCACCATTCTGCGCGATGCAGTCGAGCAGGTGGAGACGAAGGGCGGTGCCTGCATCTTCGGCTACGAGGTGATGGATCCGCGCGCTTACGGTGTAGTGGAGTTTGACAAAGACGGCCGCGTGCTCTCGCTCGAAGAGAAACCCGAGCAGCCCAAGTCGAACTACGCCGTACCCGGACTGTACTTCTACGACGCTACAGTCACGGAGAAAGCCGCTGCACTCAAGCCCTCGAAGCGCGGCGAGTATGAGATTACCGACCTGAACAAGACCTACCTCACAGAAGGCACCCTCAGCGTCAAACTCTTCTCGCGCGGCTTTGCATGGCTCGACACGGGTAACTGCGACAGCCTCATCGAGGCGGGTAACTTCATTGCCACAATCCAGAACCGCCAAGGCTTCTACGTCAGCTGCATCGAGGAGATCGCTTGGCGCAACGGCTGGATCAGCAGCGAGCAGCTGCGCACCTTGGGCGAGGAGATGGGCAAGACTTCCTATGGTCAGTACCTCATCCGTCTGGCGCAATAACCGGCAGCGATGATGATGACGCACACACATTGGCTGACTGCTGTATGCTGCCTGTTGGCACTTATGCTCACCGCTTGCAGCGAACAGGCGCGCAGTCGGCTTGCCGGCAACAATAGCGGCGAACAGGATGTGGAAGAGATCCTCATCCGTCAACGCGAATCCATCAAGGCGGAGAACGCGGTGATAGCCGTCGTCAAGGCAGACACCGGTCGTTGGGCGCAGCATGAGTTCGGTTGGTGGTATCGCTATACGAGCAAGAGTCCCCTGCACGTCAACTACACGCGCCCGCCACTCCCCGTAGATACCTGCTACTGGATTCACGAGTCCGTCTATACCCTTGACGGCAGCAAGCTTCTGCACGACGCCGTGCGCCTGTACGACAACCGTGACGGCGGCGGGAAACACCCCGAGCCGCTCGTATATCAGATGATGCTGGAGGAGATGGTGGCCGGCGATACAGTCTTGCTGCTCGTGCCTTGGGTCATGGCGTACGGCCAGCAAGGCAACGCCTATGTGCCGCCACTGACAAACTGCCGCATCCTACTCACGCTCCACAACTCGCCCTGCACCGATGCCGCGCTCATCACAGATACAGACAACAATATTATAATCGTGCCTACCGAGGCTAATCAGTATGAGACATTTTATCCCGTTTATACCCTGCCTGATGCTCCTGATGATAGGAGCTACGTCGTGCAACCAGAATAGTTACTCCGCCAAACGCAAGGCTGAGGACAAACTGATAGCCGACTTCATCGAACGCCAGCACATAAACGTCATCTACGAGGAACCCGAGGATACCCCTTGGGGCGAAAAAGACTACCTTAAGGTGCCGGGCTACGACGGCCTGTACTTCCACCTTGACGCTCCGGGCGATCCCTCTTACACCGTCAAGGAGCGGGACAAGATATACGTCCGTTACATCCGCTATACGCTGGATGCTATAGCCGACACCGCCAGTTACATGAACACCACCGAACAGGCGTACCCCACCACGTTCTCCTACTCGGCTTATGAGACCTCCGTGCCAACCGGCTGGCTGGTAGCAGTCAAGTACATGAAGCACTCCGGTGCCTCATGCAAGATCATCTGCCCCAGCAAACAGGGACTCGACACCGAGAAGAACTCCGTAACGCCTTACGGCTATGACATGAAGATACAGTTCCAGAGGTATTAACAGACCACTTCAAAAGAATAGACTATGTTAGTAAAAAGTATTTCCGGCATCCGCGGTACGATAGGCGGTCGTGTCGGTGAGGGACTTAACCCTGTAGATATAGTACGGTTCAGCGCCGCCTACGCCACCCAGCGTCGGCAGGCTATGCCGGACAACAACACACTCATCGTCGGCCGTGATGCCCGCATCAGCGGACAGATGGTCGATATGCTCGTCAGCGCCACCCTGTGCGGGATGGGCTACCGCGTGGTGAACATCGGACTGGCTACCACGCCGACAACCGAACTGGCTGTCATCGGCGAACAGGCTGCCGGAGGTATCATCCTCACAGCCAGCCATAACCCCATGCAGTGGAATGCACTCAAGCTGCTCAACGAGCGCGGAGAGTTCCTGTCGGACAAAGAGGGTAAGCAGGTGCTCGCCATCGCCGAACGCGAGGATTTCACCTTCGCGGAGATTGACGCGCTCGGTTCGATCGAGCATAAAGATTACCTGCCTTACCACGTACAGAACGTATTGAACCTGAAGCTCGTGGACGCAGAGGCTATCCGCAAGGCGGACTTCACCGTAGCTATCGACTGCGTGAACTCCGTAGGCGGACTGGCAATCCCCGCCATGCTGGAGGCGCTGGGCGTCAAGAACATCATCCGCCTGAACTGCACGCCTGACGGCCGTTTCCCGCATAACCCCGAACCTATACCGCAGCACCTGACGCAGATCAGCGATCTGCTCAAACAGGGCAAGGCGGATGTAGGGTTTGTTGTTGACCCGGATGTAGATCGTCTGGCAATCATCTGCGAGAACGGTGATATGTTCGGCGAGGAATATACGCTCGTCAGCGTAGCGGATTACGTGCTTAAGCACACACCGGGTAACACGGTGAGCAACCTCTCGTCGAGTCGTGCGCTGGCGGATGTGACCAAACGCTACGGCGGCACCTACGAGGCTTCGGCTGTCGGCGAGGTGAACGTCACCACCCTGATGCGCAAGAACGGCGCCGTCATCGGCGGCGAGGGCAACGGCGGCGTGATCTATCCCGCCAGCCACTACGGACGCGATGCACTGGTAGGCGTGGCGTTGTTCCTCAGCCATCTGGCACACAGCGGCATGAAGGTCAGCCAGCTACGCAAGACCTACCCCGAATACTGCATCTCGAAGAACCGCATCGACCTCACTCCCGACATGGACGTCGATGCCCTGCTCGAACGCATCAAACAGAAATACGCCAACGAGCGCATCACAACGATCGACGGTGTGAAGATTGACTTCGCCGACGGCTGGGTACACCTTCGCAAATCAAACACCGAGCCGATCATCCGCATCTACAGCGAAGCACACACCGTAGAGGAAGCCGACAAACTGGCACAAATAATCAAAGACGCGATATGAATATACTGATTACAAACGATGACGGCTGGGGAACGCAGGGAATCCTGACTCTGGTGCGTACGATG
>CACZRD010000037.1 GCA_902783545.1 uncultured Bacteroidales bacterium | reverse complement strand
GGTGTCGCAAAACAGGAGCACCCGAGGCCATACTCACATCCACCTCGCATCCTCATAGTATCCGTAGTTCAACGGATGCCGCTCATAATCGCAGCGTTCGTCGCGATCTTCTTCATAATATTCTGAATGGGTCATAACTTAAACTCTCCTTTGATTTGCATGTTAAACAATTGGGCTTCGGCTTTCGTGTATATTCCGCCTACGCCGTTATGCACCGCCCTAACCAGCGGCTCATCAGGCAACGTCCGTGCTCCGTTGTAGTTCATCGGTTGGGGTTCGGGGAAGTGCATGACCCAGAAGTACGGGTTGTCTTTAGGGGCACCGTGCTCGGTGAGGAAGTCCGCCATCGCTTTTCTCGCAGCGGGGGTGCGATTCTGCCATAGTTGGAAGGTCGCGGATTTGCGACCTTGCGCTAATTCCGAGTCTTGGAAATGACTCCAGTACTCATTACTGAACTGCTTGTATAATGCTGTGTAATCCATAACAAAAATTTATTAAAACTCCCGAACACCTGACACCGAACCCTATTACTATCTGTTTAGTGTTAGGTGTACGGGAGTATTTATTTTTTCTTTTTGGTTCTTTTTCTTTTTGCTAATCAACGCACTTGACGGTGAGTTTGATTTCGTCGGGCTCTTTGTCGGGATGGTTGTTGACAAAGGTCTTGACGTAGCCGTTCATGAGTGCAGTACGGGCTTTGACGAGCTGCTGCTCTTTGTATTTTTCCTTGGCATTCTCGCGCCAGTTGACCGCTTCCGGCTCTTTGTACTTGTGGTAATCGGCGAAGTTGAAGACGTCGGTGCGCTGGAGCTGGAACGTACCTACTCCCTCGACCTTGAACTCGCCTTTTTCCAAGCCTTGGGCGGCGAGGATGGCGACGGCTTCGGCAGTGGCAGCGTCGGAGATCTGGTTAATACGAGCCTCAGCGGCTTTGATGGTATTGCGCAGGGAGCGCAGTTCGGATAAATTGGAATATTGCATATTCGTTAAATAGTTAAATAGTTAAAATGGTTTTGCTTTGCAAAACGTTAATTAGTTACTCACCCTCATAGACATCGCCGGCGAGGTTGAGGCCACGGCGCAAGGCTACACGGAGGGCAGCATCGTAGCGACGATGGTCATCATGGGAGAGCCAGATGAGGTTAGCGGCTCGGTTGTCGCAGATATTGCCGTTTAAATGATGGCATTCCATTTTGCCCCCCTCCTTACCGGGACTGAGCCACGCGAAAGCCACGAGGAGATGACAATACGGGTTGCCGATGAAGTGAGTCATCCGCGGATAGTTGGAATGCACGTTGGGCTTCGGGTGGAAGTTTTTGGTGCGATAGTACTGCACTTGGTTCAGTCCACGGGAAGATAGGGAGAAGAAGATTCCCTCAGCGGAGCAATAGAGTTTCGCACATCCTTGTTTTGGAACGGCGCCCACGCAGAGGCGGAGCTCAGTGCCATCAGGGAGGAAGATCTTCTCCTCAGGCTTTGCGCCATTGAATTTATTAGTAAACATTGTAGTATTGCGGCGTGGGTTATCCGTGACCAACGTGGTTCATCGGGGCACGCCTACACCCTACGAAGAAAAGGCTGATTCTTTCGGTAGTTTTTTCGGTAGTTTTTTCGGAAATGGCAAGTTAAGGGTTAGGTGTAGGCACAAAAAAATATCGGAACTCCCCGAATATCAGGAAATTCCGACAAAATGAAAAAAAATGTTTTTTTTCTTCGGTTACCGAAAAAACTACCGAAAGTTTAGTCGATATCCACCTCTAATTGGAGTATATCGATGCACTCTTTGATGATTGGCAGGTGCTTGGGGCTCTCCTTGCTGCTGTTGAGGCATGTGAGATAGTTGCCTTCCTTGTCGACGAAATGTGCTTCGAGGATTGTTGTGACGCTGTGTTTTTCCGGCACGGCTATCTTGCCCTGTTGCACCATGACATTGAACAGAAACACCAGATTTCCTTTGCCTACAGCCCCCGTCCATGTGACCTTGGCGTTGTTTGTTTTGCCTCGGAACAGGTTGCAGAAGTCGTCGGGCTGGGTATCTTTGGCAATCCAGCCGACCATTATCAGTTTTTGGCAAAGCATCGTGAGGTGTGCCGGCAGTATCCCTGTCGTCTTGAATGTTGCGTAGGCTCGGTCTTGCTGCACTTCTTTCTTTTGTTTGGGTTGCTTGGGCGGTGCACCCTGCTCACTCTGCCGAGGCACGTTGCTGTAGTTAACCTGCACCGGCGCAGTGTAAAAGACCTGCGTGCCGATGTTTATCTGTTCTATATATTGCCCGTTGACAATGATATTGCGGGTATTCCTTTCCATAGATCCAAGTCTAATTGATTGGTTAAGTTGATATGTTTAGCGGCTTTGCGCTTCTGCGATTGCAGAGCGAATATCTGCTGACCGACCGTGAAGTTCTCTACGTATTTGTCCGCCGTGATATGGGTAGGTCTGTTGCGCAACTGTTCGTTCTCGCAGAGCAACGCATCGTATCTTGTTTGGAGTGCTTGGTTCTTGGTGTGTTCTGCCTCGTAGAGTTGACGATATCGCTTCGCCTGTTCGTGCTGCCGGCGCGCAATGTCAAGTAACCTCTGCTCTTGATCAGCAGAGGTCTGTAGCAATGCCGCTAATCCCTTTTTGATTTCAATGGATTGCTCAGCATCAGCAAACTCTATTTTGAGGTCGTCATCCAACAATTAATATATTGAATCCTCTCTTGTCACATAAGCGCGAGATTTCTGTCATATCTAACTCCTTTATAATTCCGCTCGCGAAGCCAATCAAGCATCGTTCCTTGCATTGATGTAACACCGACATCTGCAAGATTTGTGTTGAGCATGTCGGACAATGAATCAACATAGAATTTAGTTTGATGCCCAAGTTCTCCGCTACCAAACTCGTACTCGTGTTCGCTACAACGGACTATATATACCAAATCCTCATTCTCATCCTCTAAAATGAGGTCTTCATTGGAATAAGCCGGTTCGTCTTGTTCCTTGTAACGCATCGTTTCAAAGAAGATGCGCTCTTCTTCGGATTGATACTGTTCTTTCATTTGTTCGAAGAGTTTAGCATCATCTTCCCACAACTCAAATAATGGTTCGTGTTTCATTTTACCTAAATTTTGCGTGAGGTGCAACTTTTTGAATAATTGATCCGTAAAGTTTCATCTCCTTATTATTCATAAATCGAGATTTCTTCTCATTCTTAACATATGTGCCATTCTTCAATTCATAAAAGTGCACATGAACTTTGCCTTGGCGGACTCCATTTTTGAGAGGCGATCTTTCTTTTCCCTATTATGATTCTGCTGCTTCTCGCTCGCTCGACGACTTGGTCTTTGAACGCTCTTTCATGTAATATACTTCACCGTTCAAGTCTGCGTCCAACTCCTTTTTGCGCACCAGATCGAAGAAATAAGTCTTAATCTTATACTCGTAGCCAAGTGCGTCAAACATCAGAGTTGTAGGCAAATAGAAGTATTCTCCCGCTTTCGCAACAGCAAAGGCATCCTCTGGTGTACCATGAGTCAGGATCATGTACATCTCGTTCTTTTCCTCGTCTCGCCCAAACTGAATCAGTTTGCCGGATTCAAGTTTAAGCACCTCAGCGGTATCGTGCGTAAAGCCAATCTTCCCAGACGATTGAAGTGTAGCCTTCATGGGCTTTGCAAAATCCCGTGTGCTGATAATCTTAATTGCCATAATCGTTGTATTTTAAAATTTTATGCAAAGGTACAACTTTTAATGCATATTTCCAAATATTTCCTATAAATATTTTATAAAACTCCATTTTGGTAAATCCGCATAGCAAATTTTAGCAGATTTTTAACCGACCGTGTTTGTGTCTGCTCTTGTGTTGTGTCTTGTGTGCTGTCATGTCGCCTGCACAAACGATAGCATTCTAATGCAAAGGTACTATATTTTTTGATATATGCAAAAGTGCTATGGGTGATGCTTATAAAAAAAACTCAAAATGAAACACCAGAATAACAAAATTAAGAAATAAAAAAGCGCCCATTAAGAGCGCTTTTGTAGTGATTGTTTAGCATAATCTATTCCGGTTTTGCAAACGGATTAAGCAGTCTCTGTTTGTAATCTGCTTCTTCATTGCTTCCCGCGGTAGTATAACCATTATACGCTTCGTTGAAGTAATACTTTTTACCGTCCGTTTTATACAATTTTCTTTTTGACCATTTATGATACTCGAAGTAAAAACGATTAGATCTGTCGAATACATATACCATATCGTACACTTTAGTCGGGTACGTATCTTTGTAATTCTCGCTATCGTCCGAAGTCATGTTCTGGCAAGGTCTTTTGCCTCGTTCTACAAATGTGCGGGAATAGGGTTCGGCATAATTGGTAACTTTTGCAATATAGAATTTGTTCTCTATCACCTTTTCCTGTGTTGAATTGCCTATGTGATAAGTAATATAATTAGTAAAACGGAGAGGGCTGTTTGTCTCATCGTACGAGATACTTGCTTTTTCTGCCGGATATCTGTCTAAATCGCAATCAAGTAGTAATCCTTCCATTAAAGGAGATTCACTCATTATTCTTTGGGCGTGGGAAGGAATAGCTATAACAGGTTCACCGCTAAAGTAATCCTGAGCTATACCGTTCTTTATAAAGAATGATTTGCTCGGATCAACAATCAACATTTCATCAGTTTTGTTGTAGATGGCAAAAGTAGCTTTGCCTCCTTCTGACCATAAGGCATAATAGATTGTACAATTTTCGTCTTCATAGACCAACCTTCCGTCTTCACTCTTAACTGACGAAGACTGCGCCTCAAGCACCTGCACAAAGTTATATAACTGAGAGCAAGATGACAATAACATTGCAACGACAAGTAGCGATAGTAAATTGTGTTTCATAATGATTAGTATTTAATTGGGGTTATATATATTGTGTTATTTGTTTCCTTTCGCTCTGTTATGGGTTTTACATAACATCTGACAGTTCTCAATAGACGTACTACCGCCTTTGCTCCAAGCTGTTACATGGTCGGCGTCCATTTCTTCCAATTTCCAAATACGCTGACGGTTGGCATCGTGACCTATTGCACAATATGGGCAGTTGCTCACACCATCTGCCTTGGCTTTGTCAGTCTGCTCTTGATAAACCTTACGCATAGTCGGCTTATCGAATAAACGCACATTCAGAAGCTTGGTGTCTTGACAACCGCCCAACACGTACTCAAACACGCCTCTGCGGTTTGTCACGAAGTCATCGTGCATCAATTCGTGTACCTTTGCTGACAACTCTGAATGATTCAGCGGCAGATGGTGGAAACGCTCGTATAGTTCGCCCCAGTTCAAACCCTGCATTTCATCATAGACATCATCGAACTTACTATCCACCCAATCAATGACGGTATTGAAATAGGTCTTTATCTCGTTGATGTTATTATCGCGGCGATGGCTGGACATATAGTTCTCAACATTACCCTTACTTACCCATTCCAAAGCCGTTGCCAAAAACTGTTGGCGGTTCGCCGGACCTTTGACGTAACTCTCCCATTTCTGGATATTGGCATTACCGGAATTACTAAACTCCGCCTTGCACAGCGTCACGAACGGACCGCTATAAATCGCATTGAGTTCTTCTTGATGATTAAGCGGAATACCAACTATATTAATGGTCTTGAACCATTCCTTGATTTCCTCTTCTGCGTGGTCACCTTCGCCTTCACAGATATAGACAAGCAGTTTGGTATTGAGTATCTTCCGCTGCAATCCGTCATCCAAGCCATCGAAGATCTGCTCCAGACCGTTAATCTTTACGGCGAACTTATTCTTTATGAAACGCCCCAACGAGGTAATACGTTGTTGTCCGTCCAGCACTTCCAACTCTGTTTGCGGTAATTTGAAATCTTTGTTGCGATTAAAGTATATCAACCCAAGCGGATAACCTTTCAGTACAGATTCAATAACAGCCACGTCGCGTTTTCCATCCTCGTAGATATAGTTTCGCTGATACTCCGGCTGAATAGTCAACTGACCTGCCAAGCCATGCAAGCCTTTGCCTTCCAATTCATTGTACTCAAAACCGTCGCATATTTGCTCAACGGTATAGGTCTTAAACTCTGTTTTCATGATTATTGCTTTTTGCGGATTAGTATTCGTGCATAACTTATTTTGGGCACACCATCAACCGTAAGAACCAGATTCCTCATATTAGCGGTCATGTGTCCTGTACCTCCAGCTGCTTTATATTTTTGTATCCATTCCTCACCGATAGGAGCAATTCCTAGTTCTTCTGCAAAATCAGTTGAATCAACGCCAATTATCTCAAACTGATCCGGACAATACTTATCAAGAAATGAACGAGGAACGCCCATTAGACCATCATAATCGGACGGAATAGAATCATAATAAGGCACTTCCAATGCATCATAATTGTCATATTTGACGTATTGTTGTCCTTTTACCTCTTTATGTTTACTATGTTTGATGTTCTCTGCCATTGTCATCAACCGCAAAGGCTCGTGACGACGACCATGATCAATATTAGTATACCATCTTACACCATTTACTCTCCATAAAAATTTTCCATCTTGAAAAAAGGCATTCTTTGGATTTGACATTTTTGCGGGGTCATACATCGAAGCATCTGCTATAAAATAGGCTGCTCCGCCATTAAAATACGAACTACCCAACCATACTTCACCGTTTTTAATATAAGGAAAAATCTCTTTGTAAGATACGGCATTTATGTTACCAATTATTACAAACTTCTTCCCCGCTTCCATTATCCAAGCAAAGAATTCTCTGAATAACGAGAACGGTGGATTAGTGACGATGATATCCGCTTCATCGCGCAGTTTGCGTATCTCTTTGCTGCGGAAATCTCCATCGCCTTCCAAATATTGCCATTGTAAATCTTCGATATCTATTCGACCGCTGTTATTGGCATCATGGTCAAGAACGAAAATCTTGCCGTGCGTGCGCGTCTTATCTTTGTCAAAGATTGGGCTTTCGGTCTCAAACAAAGTCGGCATATAGCCTTCCTTGAACTTCTTACTTTCCGGTGCAAAACTGGTACTAATCAGTTTCTTTAATCCCAACAGTTCAAAGTTCTGCGCAAAGAATTTCGTAAAATTACTCCATTCCGGATCATCACACGGCAACAACACCGTTTTACCACGGAATACATCGGGATTGTAGTCCAAATAGGCGTTAATCTCTTTCTGGATATCAGGGTACTGGGTATAGAACTCATCGTTCTTTGCCGTCTTTGCGTTTGCAAGATTGGTATTAGCCATAGATTGATAGTTGTTTTTGCATAACTATCTATCCGTGAAAAGCGATAAAAAAGCGTGAGCTTCTTATCGCGTACCAAGGCAACCCGGCAAGGAGACCTTTCGTATCATAAGAAACTCACACGTGTGTGTAAGCATCTATTACATGATACGACAAGGTACCCTATATACGGAACCTTTACATATTATTTTCTGTTTATCTCCTTAAACTTTGCCGGGTTTTTCGGTAAACGCGAAATAATAGTAATGCTTATTATTTATTATGTTTCAGCGCAACGCTATGCGCATAATCTTAATTCGGCTGCAAAGGTACAAAAAATATTCGACATTTGCAAATAAAATGTGCTATTCTTTCTTTTTTCCCCTCACTTCATCCTCTTGGCATGTTCCTTTTTGCACACGAAAGGGAACATGCCACACTCCTACTCACCCATTAATTCCTTATATATACGCAGACCTTTGCCGGTCAGTTTATATGTTTGATCAGGCTTGCTGGGAATATCGGGATTGGACATGGTTACATAGCCTTGTACAACAGACGGCTTGAGATAATTATAGATAAAAATCCTTCTGCTTCGTTGCTTCAATCCAAGATCTGCCACAATCTGCCGACGCGGTAACGTTGCCTTGCCAATAACCTGAATCATCTTACGCACTCGCAGATCGACAAATGCCCGGTCGAAAGGACGAGATAAGCTTTCCTTATCGTTTGCTTTTCCCGCAGCGGTAAGGTCTAAACACACATGACACGATTGCAACGCATCGCGCGCATCAATGTAATCGCTACTCAGGAGCACCTGATGCCCTGCTTTCTGCAGAGCTTCTTTGATCTCAGAAACATATTTCTTGTTCCCTTTATCTTCTCGTATAAATATCTTCATGGCTTTCTTTATGGCATGTTCCTTTTTATGCGCCAAAAGGAACATGCCAAATCTATCACTAAATCATCCCATCAATCAAAACACGTTTCCGAATTCAGGGATGGTTAGCGGTTCAGCAGGTTGACGATGGTGTTGGCGTCGGAGCGGGAAAAACCGTTAGCAAGGATCGTGACACCGCCGTTGGTTTCGATGGTGACATCACAGAACAGTAGTCCGGCGCTGCGCGAGACGGAACCAATAGACGAGAAACGGATGGTCGTCTCGTCATAACCAATCAGTTTCTTCTTGCGGTAAGTTACCATTTGGGCTTGTTCGTCGATAACCAATTGATCCGGGAAGACTGCATTCCCGCCAGTTACTCTGCTTGCAGAAAAGGTGTATTTCATTTTTGTGTTTTAATTATTCTGTTGAACTTTGTACGTTTTTAGGCTTGCAAAGATACGAAAAAAATTTGACATTTGCAAATCATTCGGCAAAAAAGTGAAAATAAGCACCGAAAAAGCGAAGCCCACGAATGTGAGCTTCGCCTTAAAGAGATTAATAGGGAGTTTGTTGAAAAGGTTACTTATCGTCGTAATGACCATATGACGATATTACGAGAACCACTACCTCTGTTTCGAAAATACGATAAACTAGTCGATGTTTCTTGCTAATCTGTCTGGACCATCTGCCTTCCGGCACCCCTTTCAATGGTTCAGGATGACCTGTGCCGGTTTTAGGATGTAATTTAAGCTCTTCTATAAAAGATACAACCTTTTTATAAGCCGCAGGTTCGCTCTTCTTGAGTTTGGCGATGTCTAACAACGCTTGATCTTTGTAATCAATGTTATACATATCCTAAACGTGTTAACATATCGTCCATTGTTTCGTTAGGCAGCATTCGGTATGTTGGTCCTTTCTCTGCCTCGTCAAGTCGACGGAAATATTCCTCCTTGCTCATACAGGTCGGATCGTCTGCCATTTGTTTGACCACACGGCGAAGATACTTGGCGACTTTGTCAAGCATCGACTCATCTTCTGCAATGATGCCTAAGTTCCGATAGATGTCTGCATTTAGTTGTAAAGCTGTCATAATAACCTCCTTTGCATCAAACTTTGCTGCAAAGGTACAAAAAATATTTGAAATATGCAAATAATTCGGCAAAAAAGTGAAAATAAGCACCGAAAAAGCGAAGCCCACGAATGTGAGCTTCGCCTCTACTTGAATGGATTACCGCTTGAATGCGTCAAAAAGGTTATTGCACCATAACCTTTTCAGGCTATTTTATACGGATGGCGTGATGAAAACACGCCAAGAGCCGTTAGCATCTTTTTCGACATAATTTTTATCTATCAGTTGCCCGATTAATTTAGCAATAGCTGTGACGCTGATGCCTAACTCCTCCCGCACTTCCTCTTGTGTCAATACCGGTCGAGTCTGCATCATTCGCAGAATCTTCGCGTAGTTCGGTGTACGGAACTCTATCATCTCACCATCGTACCACCATACATTCTCATCTTTATGCGCCACAAACAGATAGTCGTGGAATATCTCATTGGCAACTAATCCTTGGAAATACTGCACAAACGGCGCAATATCATTGATGGCTGCATGTGCACCATCACTTGGCACTTTCCCGACAATCAGATCTGCTTGATGCAAGGCCTCCAAGTAGTCCTGCTTCGAGCGACTACGCACTACAATCATCGGCAGTCCGTGGCGCGACAAAATGAAGTTTACCATCAGTCGCGCGATACGACCATTACCGTCCTCGAACGGGTGAATACGAATATAACGATAATGGAACAACGCTGCCAACTCAATCGGCGATAGCCTACCGGCCTCCTCCTCGGAATTGTACCAATTAACAAGGTCAGTCATCAGTGCAGGGGTCTCTTCCGGAGAAGCATATTCAAACCGGTCACCATATCGTGTGATGACGCTATTGGGTCGTGTCTTGTATTGTCCGGCATGGATGGTGTAACTGGTCTGTACACCGCCCGGCAAGTTGCGATAGACCGTATAGTCTTCGCGTAAAAGTGTTTGATGCAACGTTCGGATGAAGTGCTGCGTCAGCGGCATGTCCTGTATCTTTGCCTCTTCAGTCATCATCTTCAGTCCTACATTACTCGCCGTCATCTCTTGCACATCACGTAATTGTGCTTCACCTACGACTTTACCAAACAGAAGCAATATCTCTGTTTGACCATAGGTCAAGGTATTCCCTTCGATATGGTTGCTGTTATAGTTGTAGTCGATTGTAAACCGACGACTCAGACGCTCCCGATCTTTCTCCGAAATCGGTTGGATGCTTTGCCATGCTGACAAAGCGTTCTTTAAGCTCACCTGTTTCATACATCATATTTTTCTTTAAATGGTTATTGCACAACAACCATTTTTTTGATATTTTCAATCACTTGCACATTATTTTGTATCAAAAAGGTTATTGCTCCATAACCATTTTGCGTGCAAAGATATAACATTTTTTTGAAATATGCAAGTTTTCGAGGCGAAAAGGTGGTATTTTTTCACCTTTTGGGGTGTTTTTGGTGTCTCCATGTGCCAATTTAGCACTCTAAATGGTGTCAACTTGCACTAAAAAAATGCACTCCCGTGCAATTTTTCTGCGCAAACATTTGCAAATGTGGATTTTTTTTATTACTTTTGTGGGCTCATTGTGAATATTTGAATATTTCGGGGCAGATTGCCCTGCGACAAACAGACATTGCTAAGCGTTGAGAACATAGTTTGCTAAGCGTTGAGAACATAGTAAAAGAGTACAGTTCGCGGCCGATATTGGCGGGGATCACGTTCCTCGTTAACCGTCGTGACCGGATTGCACTTGTCGGCAAGAACGGCGCCGGCAAGACGACCTTGTTGCGTCTGATTGCCGGTGAAGAGACGCCCACAAGCGGGCACATAAGCCGCGACACCGACCTGCGCATCGGATACCTGCCGCAGCAGATGATCCACAACGAAGGCACGACGCTGCGCGAGGAGGTCGATCAGGTGCGCGACAAGGATGACCCGAAATCCGTCGGGCAGATGGAGCGCGTGCTGATCGGTCTGGGCTTCGAGCGCACGGACTTCGACCGCCCCTGTAACGAGTTCTCGGGCGGCTGGAGGATGCGTATCGAGCTGGCGAAGATACTTCTCCAACAGCCCGACCTGCTGCTGCTCGACGAGCCGACGAACCACCTGGACATCGAGTCCATCCAGTGGTTGGAAGAGTGGCTGCAAGGTGCACCCTGTGCGGCGATCATCGTCAGTCACGACCGCGCATTCATCGACAATGTCACCACGCGGACGATAGAGATATCGCTGGGCAGAATATACGACTACAACGTCCCCTACTCGCAGTTCGTCACGCTGCGTCAGGAACGTCACGAGCAGCAGGTGCGCGCCTACGAGAACCAGCAGAAGATGATCAAGGACACCGAGGAGTTCATCGAGCGCTTCCGATACAAAGCCACGAAGAGCGTGCAGGTGCAAAGCCGCATCAAGCAACTCAACAAACTCGAGCGGCTGGAGGTCGATCTGGAGGACAACTCGCGGCTGCGGATGAAGTTCCCGCCCGCACCACGCAGCGGAGATTTTCCGGTCATAGCGGACGATGTCAAGAAAGCTTTTGGCAACCACGTCGTCTTCGATCATGTGACCTTCACCATCCGCCGCGGGGAGAAAGTGGCGTTCGTAGGTAAGAACGGTGAGGGCAAGACCACGCTGGTGCGCTGTATCATGAACGAACTGACGGACTACACCGGCACGCTGAAGATCGGGCATAATGTCAAGATCGGGTACTTTGCGCAGAACCAAGCCTCGCTGCTCGACGGCGAGCTGACGGTGTTCGACACCATCGACCGCGTAGCCACGGGCGATATACGCACGCGCATAAAAGATATATTAGGTGCATTCATGTTCGGTGGCGAGGCGATAGACAAACGTGTGAAAGTCCTCTCCGGCGGCGAGCGAAGCCGTCTGGCGATGATCAGGCTGCTGCTTGAGCCGGTGAACCTGCTCATCCTCGACGAGCCCACGAACCATCTGGATATGCGCAGCAAAGACGTGCTCAAGGAAGCCTTGCAGGCGTTTGACGGCACGGTGATCCTGGTCAGCCACGACCGCGACTTCCTTGACGGCATCGTGAGCAAGGTCTATGAGTTCGGCGGCGGCAAGGTGCGCGAACATCTGGGCGGCATCTACGACTGGCTGCAATACAAACGTGCCGCACGCATCACGGATGCCGACAAAGCGATAGATCTGGCGCTGCACGCGGCGAGTAGGAACTCTGGAAGTTCTAGCAGTTCTGGAAGTTCTAGAGATTCTAGAGATTCCGGCAATTCCGGCGCAGCGGATTACGCGGCGCAGAAAGCCAAAGCCGCAGAGCTCCGCAAAGCCCAGAAAGCCGTGGCGCAGGCAGAGGAAGACATCAGCCGCCTGGAGCAAGAGATACTCGACATCGAGCAGGTGCTGGCAGAGGTTGCCGGGCAGTCGCCGGAGAACTTCGAGAAGTACAACCGACTGAAGCGCGATCTGGAGCACCGGATGTACGAGTGGGAGCTGCTCAGCGAGCAACTCGCAGAGATTGAATAGACTATGGACGAAATCATCAATTATATCAAGACATGGCTGCTGTACGGCAACGCAGATGCAGCACAGCTGATCGGTTACACTGCTGACGAGCGCGAGTGGCCGAAGTACAGACTCGTGATTGTGCCCAACGGACACCTGGGCAAGGATATCGTGCTGCCGGAGTTGAAGACCCCGCGTGTGGAGCAGTGGTCGCCGGACGAGGGCTCGGAGCTGACGGTGAACGTGGTGCGTACCGACCTGATATACAACACGTTCTTCTTCATCTCGCGTGCCGAGGAGCTGATTAACACCCAACGTGACGAGCACGGACGGTTCCTCGCCGCCTACTCCATCCTCGGCAAGCGCAACAAACTGGTTGTTCCGACCTTGGACGAGTACGCCCGTCTGGTGATGAAAGCCGTGGGCGTGTCGTTGCCGCCGTCTGGGTTCGCGCACATCTACCTGACGCACGATGTGGATACGATAGCCCACTACCGTCATGTGCGCGGGGCGTTGGGCGGTATAGTACGCGGCGAGTGGCGGCAGGTGTTGCGCTCGTGGCAAGACATCCATAACGACCCGGCGTACAGCTTCCCGTGGCTCGTCAAGCAAGACAAACGCGTGCCGCTGTCGGAGAGCATATTCTTCATCAAACATTCGTTCGGCAAGGGCTACGACTACCCGCAATACAACCACCACAGCCCCGATGCCCGCAGGCTGCGTAAGCTGCTGGAGCACAGCAAGGTGACCATAGGCTGGCATAGCTCGTACTACGGCACGGGCAGCATCGAGCGGCGCACATCGCGTACGAACGAGCTGGCTATACACCGTTCGCATTATCTGCGCTGTTCTATTGAACAGATGCGCGAACTCATCGCCCTCGGCGTGACGGACGACTTCACCATGGGCTTCCCCGACCGCGCAGGCTTCCGACTGCAGACCTCACGCGCCGTGCTGTGGATCGACCCCGAGCGGATGCAACTGACCGAGCTGGTGCTCCACCCGCTCACGATCATGGACGTGACCCTGAGCAGCGAGCGCTATATGCACCTCGATCATGATGAAGCCGCCTATCTGTGCCAGCAACTGATCGACAAGGTCAGGATGCACAACGGCGACCTGTGCCTGCTATGGCATAACACCTCGTTCACCACAGCGGATTACCACCGCACGCTTTATCCCGAGATCCTACGCACGCTCCGATGACCCCGAAACCGCACATATTAGTCCTTGCTGACGGCTTTGGCGCGCCATCGTATAACCCGCGCCTCCGGTCGTTATGCGACGGCCTGCACGCACAGGGCTACGCGCTGACGGTGGTCGTGGAGCATATAGCCGACCTGCCGTTTGAGCACGACTACCCTATCCACGAGCTCCGGCTGTACACCGGCAGCAAGATCGACTGGGCGGCGAAGAACATCTGGGGACTGCTCACCGACTGGAAGAACCGTCGGTTCTCAACACTCGTGGAGCAACAGTTCGGCGCAGAGACGTTCGACATCGTGCTGTGTTCGACGTTCCACACCTGCCCGCTGCGGGCGGCTATAGACTTCGGCAAGCGGCATCATATACCCGTCATCACGGATATCCGCGACATAGCCGAACAAGCGCCGGGGAACCAAGTGAACTATCTCGCCCACCAGAGTCGGTGGCTGAGGATGTTCGTTGCACCTTATCAGCGCATCAACATCCGCCGCCGCAACGAGCAGCTCCGTCAGGCAAGCCATGTGACGACCGTCTCGCCGTGGCATGTGGAGTTCATCAGACACATCAACCCACACACCCACCTCATCTATAACGGCTACGACGCGAACACGTACACGCCCGAGGACGTACGCTCGGAGGAGTTCATCATCAGCTACTGCGGGAAGTTCTTCGGCGAACCGATACAGGATGCCACGCTGCTGTTCGAGGCGCTGGCGGAACTGAAAGAGCTGCCTTACAAACTGCTGATCCACACCAACCCCGAGGGACAACCGCTGCTGCGCGAGCTCGCCAAGCGTTACGGAGTCAGTGCAGAGATTGAGGGTTACATCCCGCTCAGCGAGGTGATCACGCTCTATCGCCGCAGCAGTATCCTACTCGTACTGACGAACCAAGCATCCGCGCAGAACGTGCACGGGATGATGACCACGAAGTTCTACGAGGCGTTGGGCGTAGAGAAACCCGTGCTGTGTGTGCGCTCGGACGAGGAGTGCTTGGCGCAGGTTATCCGCGAGACGAACGCAGGCTGTGTAGCAACAACCGTCGAGCAGGTCAAGGCGTTCATCCTGGACAAGTACCGCGAGTGGCATAAGAACGGCTTCACGCGGCAGATGGTCAACAGCGAGCAGAAACAACGCTTCACACGCCAGTACCAAGTCACGCAGTTCGAGCAGCTGATCAGCGAAGCTATCCGACCGCAGGTGTCGGTGATCGTGCCGGTATATAATGCCGCTAACTACCTGACGGAGTGCGTCAATTCGCTGATTAACCAAGATTCGCAATCCCCGCTGCAGATCATCCTCGTGGATGACGGCAGCACAGACAACAGCCAGGCGGTCATCCGGCTGTTTGCAGATAACTACAGCGCTAACCCGCACCGGCAGGTTAGGATGCTCACGCAGCAGCACGCAGGTCAGTCCGTAGCGCGGAACCTCGGCTTGCAGCACGCTACGGGGCGGTATATCTGCTTCGTGGATGCCGATGATTGGCTGGACACGGATTTTGTGCGCACGATGCTCGCGGCTGCAGCCGGCAACGATGTCGTGCAATGCGGCTACCGGCGCACGCAGAATGATGGCACGACCGTGGAAACGAAAGTACCGCAGCACCCCTATCAGTTCGTTGCTCCGTGGGGACGCTTGTACCATAGAGATATACTCCAAGATGTGGTTTTTCCGGAAGGGATGATCTATGAAGACGTCGTCTTCTCATTACGACTATGGACGAGACATCCGCGTACGATCATTCTTCCTTATGTCGGTTATCATTACCGTTTGAGCGAATCATCCACGACCTCGCGCGCTGACAAAGCCGCACAAAGCAAACTCTATACAGCCATCCGCGCCACACGTGCTCCGTGGTGGCTGAAGCTATATACATTCATTCGCCTTAAAATCCATTTCCGCCAAAACAAATGACAAATCACAAATCATCAGATATCCTCACCTTGCTGCATCGGGAAGTAGTGCCGGCTATCGGTTGTACCGAACCAATGTGCGTGGCGTTGTGCGTGGCGCGCGCCAAGGAGCAGCTCGGCTGCGAGCCTGACGCCATCACCGTCAGCGTGAGCAAGAACATCTACAAGAACGCTATGGGTGTCGGTATCCCCTGCACGGGTATGAGCGGTCTGCCTATAGCTATCGCCCTCGGCGCAACCGTCGGCAAGAGTGCCTACGAGCTCGAGGTGCTGCGCGACACCACGCCGGAAGCGGTCGCCTACGCCAAGTCCTACATGCAGCGCGTGCCGCCTACCATCCGGATCGCCCACGACGCACCCGACATGCTCTATGTGCACGTTCAGGTCAGCAAGGGTAGCAAGACCGCCGAAGCCACCATCCAAGGCAGTCACACCCACTTCACAGAACACGAAGTCACCAACACGGAGCTCACCAACAGCGAAACTCACCAACACGTAGTATCCTCCCTCCGCGAGGTCTATGACTTCGCCCTCAACGTCCCGCTCGCCGATGTGCAGTTCTTGATGGACGGCGCCAAGATGAACATGGCAGCCGCCGAGAAATCGTTCATGGGCAGCTACGGTCACGGCCTCGGACGCTTGCTGCACACGGTCAGCAACCAGCACCTCACAAACAGCCCGCACACCCAGATGTCGAACATCTTCGGCGATACGCTGTTCACGAAGATCCTCTGTTACACCTGCGGCGCGTGCGATGCGCGAATGTCCGGCGCGATGGTGCCCGTGATGTCTAACTCCGGCAGCGGCAACCAGGGCATCAGCTGCTCTATACCCGTCTATCTCTACGCCCTGGAGCATAATATGGACGAGGAGCAGACCCTGCGCGCACTGACGCTCAGTAACCTCACCGTCGTGTATATCAAGCAGTCGCTCGGCAGGCTCTCCGCCCTCTGCGGGTGCGTCGTGGCGGCTACAGGCTCCGCGGCGGGTCTGACCTATCTGATGGGCGGACAATACGACGAGGTGACCTTCGCCATCAAGAACATGATCGCTAATATCTCCGGAATGATCTGCGACGGCGCTAAGCCTGCCTGCGCGCTGAAGGTCACCAGCGGCGTAGCAACGGCTGTGCTCTCTGCTTCGATGGCGATGCACCACTCGTTCGCCGAGGCGACGGAAGGTATCGTCGAGAACGACATCGACCGCACGATCCACAACCTCACACGCATCGGGCACGACGGTATGTGTCAGACCGATGACCTGATAATTGACATAATGACAAATAAGCAATGATAACAATCGAACAACTCAAAGACGTACAGCAAAGGGCAGATAAGTTGAAATCTTATCTCGCCATTGACGAGAAACGCATCCAACTTGAGGAGGAAGAACTCCACACCCAGGCTCCAGGCTTCTGGGAGGATGCCAAAGCCGCCGAGGCACAGATGAAGAAAGTCAAATCCCTGCGCCGTTGGATTGACGGCTACGAAGGCGTACGCGCCGCTACAGCGGAGCTCGAACTCGCCTTCGATTACTACAAGGAAGAACTCGTAACGGAAGAGGAGGTCGATGCCGCGTACGCTCATGCCCTGCGCGAGGTCGAAGATCTGGAGATGAAAAATATGCTCTCCCACGAGGAGGACGCTATGCCCGCCGTGCTGAAGATCGTGGCAGGCGCAGGAGGAACAGAAGCACAGGACTGGGCAGAGCAATTGATGCGAATGTACCAGCGCTACTGCGAGAAACATGACTACAAGGTCACCATAGCCAACCTCCAGGAGGGTGACGAAGCCGGTATCAAGACTGTGACGTTCAATATCGAAGGCGACATGGCGTACGGCTATCTGAAGAGTGAGAACGGCGTGCACCGCCTCGTGCGCGTCAGTCCCTACAACGCCCAAGGCAAACGAATGACGAGCTTCGCGTCGGTGTTCGTCGTACCGCTGATTGATGATTCGATAGATATAACCATTGACCCCGCAGGCCTGAGCTGGGATACGTTCCGCTCATCGGGAGCCGGAGGTCAGAACGTCAACAAGGTCGAGTCCGGCGTGCGCCTGCATTATAAGTTCGTGAATCCGCTCACCGGTCAGCCCGACGAGATCGTCATCGAGAACACCGAGACACGCGACCAGCCTAAGAACCGCGAGAACGCCCTGCGGCATCTGCGCTCGCAGCTCTACGAACTCGAACTCGAGAAACGCCGCCAGGCGCAAGCGAAGGTTGAGGCAGGCAAGAAGAAAATCGAATGGGGAAGCCAGATCCGCTCGTACGTGTTCGACGACCGCCGCGTCAAAGACCACCGCACGAACTATCAGACCTCGAACGTCAATGCCGTCATGGACGGCGACATTGACGCGTTCATCAAAGCCTATCTGATGGAGTTCCCCGATTGACGCTGATTGCTGATCGCTGATCGCATAAAAAAAAGAGGTCTCACTGACCTCTTTTTTTATCACTTGCAGCCACCGCAGCCGCTGTCACAGTCGTTGCAGTCGCCCTTGCAGCGACCGCACTTACCGCGCTGATGCAACGCTTTCAGCTCGCCCGGTGTCACGTCGCGCACGTCGATGACTTTCCCCACGAAATGCAGCGTCTCGCCCGCCAGCGGGTGGTTCAGATCGATAGTCACCTTGTCGTCGGTTATCTCTACGACCTGCGCGTTGATGATCTGCCCGTCGGTGGTGGTCATCGGCACGATAGCGCCTTCATATACGCGCTCCGAGTCGAACTCCTCGTCGCCGTTGTAGAACAATGTCTTGTCGAGCTCGCGCACGCCGTCCTCGTCATAGTCGCCGTACGCCTGATCGGGCGTGATGACGAAGTCAAACGCCTCATCCACATCCTTGCCCGCCATCGCTTGCTCGAATGCCGGAAGCATCATTCCCTCGCCGTGGCAATAGATCAGCGGCTGCTCCAACGTCGCACGCTCGGCTACCTCTTCCTTTCCGCTCTCATCCACAAGAAACATCTCATAGATCAGCGTCGCTACTTTCTGATTG
>CACZRD010000036.1 GCA_902783545.1 uncultured Bacteroidales bacterium | reverse complement strand
GATCTCCGGGTACGTAGCCATCTCCTGACGCAGCACCTCGGCTATTGTCCAGATGTCGCGGTCGCGCTCCCACTTCTTGGGCAGACGTACAGTCATCTGTATCTTGTTGTTCATCGTAGACGAGAACAAAGCTGCAATCGTAGCATCATCGTTACTACCGGCAGAGGTGTTGATCAGCTGAATCTCAGGAACGAGAGTCATGAATCTCGTCTCCAGTTTGCGGGCGGTTTTGAGGGTCTCCTCGATACGCGTACCACGCTGCAGTTTGACGGTCACAGTCAGACGGCCATTATCCTGCTCCTGCATGAAGTCCGTACCGATCTTTCCCTGGAACACAGGAATAAGCGATGCGCCGAACGCTGCAAACAAGATCAGCAGCGTGATGAACTTATGACGCAAGCACCAGCCCAACGAACGAGCGTAGGCATCGTCGATTACATCCAGCAGATGCACGATCGTACGGTCGTACAGTGATTTCTTGTTCGCCTCGTCGTCGATGAGAATACCGTTCTCGTCCACGTGCACCTTCTTGGCTTTCAGCAGTTTGGAGCAGAGCATCGGGGTAAGTGAGATAGCCACCACCGTGGATGTACAGCAAACCACCGTAACGATCCAGCCGAGCTCCTTGAACATGATACCCGCCATACCGGAGAGCATCGTCAGCGGCACGAACACGGCTACGAGCACCAGCGTGGTGGCAATAACGGAAACCCACACCTCGTTGGTGGCGTAGATAGCCGCCTCATGCGGATCTTCACCACGTTCTACGTGACGGGTAATATTCTCGAGCACCACAATCGCATCATCGACCACCATACCGATGGCAATGGTGAGCGAACACAGGGAGATGATATTGATAGACGAATCGGCAACGCCCAGATAGATAAACGCCACAATCAGGGCGATAGGGATAGTGATACCGATGATGATCGTTGCACGCCACTTACCGAGGAAGAACAGCACAACCAGCACGACGAACAACAGCGCGTACAACACCGACTCCTCCAGCGAGTTCACACTGTTCTGGATGTTGTCGGCGAAGTCGTAGATCTTGTCGATCTTTACGTCCGAGGGGAGTTGCTTCTGAATCTTTGCCAACTCTTTGCGTACATCGTGGCAGACCTTCACGGTGTTGGCACCGGTCTGCTTGGCGATGATCAGACGCACGGACTCGCGTCCGTCGGTCTTCTCGTCCAGGCTCAGATCCTTGATAGTATCCTTGACGGTGGCAATGTCACGGATGAAGACCTGCTGTCCTTGCGGGGTCATGGTAACCATCAGATTCTCAATCTCCGAGCTCTCGATGTACTCGCTTCGCACCTGCATCTGATACTGCTCCTGCGGCATCTTGACGGTACCTGAGGAGAGATTGATGTTGTTCGCAGAAACGACTTGCCCGACTTGCTCGAGCGTCAGCCCGTAGGCATCGAGTTTCTCTTGGTCGATATTGACGTACACATACCGATCCGGCGCACCGGAGAGGGAGATGTTGCCTATACCATCGACTTGGTTGAGCTGCGGGATAACCTCGTCGTTGAGGATCTTGTCGAGTCCGGCGTAGGTCTCATCAGCCGTGATCGAATATTGCGCCACAGGCATGGAACTTGTGGAGAGTTTGAAGATCATCGGCGTGCCGCAGTTGTCCGGCAGGTTGTTCTTGGTCATATCGACGAACGAACGGACGTCGTTCACCGCCTCGTCCATGTTACTGCCCCACTCCAGCTCCAACTCAACCATCGACAGGTTGTCCTTGGATTGCGAGGTGATGTGCTTGAGGTGGTCAACGGAGGTCAAGGCGTTCTCCATGATCTTCGTCACGTTCGTTTCTATCTCACTCGCTGCCGCACCCGGATAGGTCGTCATCACCGTGATGTATGGAGGATCCATCTCCGGGAACTGGTCGATAGGCAACCTCAGGAACGAGAATATACCTATCACGATCACCGCTACGAATATCAACGCAGTGGTAACCGGTTTTTCGATTGCTGTTTTGTAAATTGCCATAAAATTATTTACAATTTAATCATTTACAATTTGTTCATTTATTTGTTCATTGAGTCATTGCATCATTTATTGCATTCATAAATGGTCAAATAACCAAATGATACAATAAATGGTAAATGAACAAATGGTAAATCAATCAACTACGTTGATTTTCACTCCGTCCACGAGCTTATGTTGCCCTGTTGTCACCATCTCCACACCGGCGGTGATCTCCGGCGAGATGATCTCTATATCCTGGTCGAAGCGTTGTCCGAGTGTCACAGCCACACGTTTGGCGCGTCCGTTCTCGTTGACAAACACGTAGCGGTCGTTTGCACCGACGAGTTTCTCCACGCTCTGATAAGGCGCTACGATAGCTTTCTCGCGTCCCAGACCGATGGTCGTTGTCACGTACATACCCGGACGCAGCAGATTCTTCTGGTTCGGGATCACGATCTTGACTTGGAACGTGTGGCTCGAAGCGTCAATCGTCGGATAGATGATCTCCACCGTTGCGGGGAAGGTCTTGTCCGGATAGATCTCCGAGCTGAGCGTGAGTTTCATGCCTTCCTTGAACTTGGGGAAGTACATCTCGGGGATAGCTACGAGTGCTTTGAGCTTGTCAATCTGCGTCAAGACAAGAATAGGCTGACCGCTATACAACTCACCGTCCTCGTAGTTCTTGGCGGATATAACACCGCTAAACGGCGCCTTGACGTAGGTGTTGGTCTGGAGGAAATCCAACTGCTCCTTGGTCGAGTTATACTGCGTCGTGATCTGGTCGTATTGCTGCTGGGTAGCCGAGCCGGTTTTGAGCAATTGCTCAATACGGTTCTTCTCTATCTCAAGGTTAGCCAGACTGATCTTGGTTGTCTTGTACTGCGTCTGATCCATGCGCACGAGGTCATGCCCCGCATTCACCTTATCGCCTACCTCGCAGAATATACGCTCAATCTTTCCGGTCAGCGAGGGAGCTACGTTCTGCGTCAGGTAACCTTGCAGGTTCGTGGATACAGTTATCACGCGCTCTATCTCACGCGGCTGGAGCACGGTTGTACGCACCTGCTCTACACGCTCCTCTTCCTGAGCGACGGTCTCTGTCTGTTTGCTGCAGCCTATCAGCATCATGGCTGCGAGGGAATATACGAATATCTTTTTCATTGTAGTAATTAATTATTCAAGAATTTTTCCAGTTCGACTTGTGCGTTCACGAGGCTTAGGATTGCCTGCACGTAGGCGCTCTGCGCGCTGATCAGGTCGTTCGAGGCGTTCGTCAGTTCCATGTTACTGCTTGCGCCGTATTTGTACTTGTTCGTCGCCGACGCAAACACGCGCTGCGACACTTCGATGTTCTCTTTCTCGTTCGTGTAAGTCTCGTAGGCGTTCGTGAGGTTGAAGCAGAGCTGGCTGTATTGAATAGCAAGGTTATCCGTCGTCTCCGACAGAGTGTTCTTTGCTTCCTCGTAGGCGATCTTCTTCTCTATCACGCCTGCAGCGCGCTTGCCGCTTGACCAGAGAGGCATCCGCACGCTCACTTGCACGGTGTTCGGCGGTGTCATACGCATACCGCCCTCGCCGTAGTAAGTCTGGTTGGTGTAGTTGTAGCCGAGGCTTAGGGTCGGACCGTACGCCCAGCCTGCCATGTGCACGTTTGCCTTCGCCAGTTCGGTCTGCTTCTGCAGAAGCTGGTAGTTGAGGTTGTTCTCGATGTTGAAGTTCTCGCCCAGCAGATTCAACACACGTTCCGGCGAGAGGATAGCATCCAGATTCTCGGTCAGCACGAGCTCGGTCTCTACAGGCACGTCGAGCAGCACCTTCAAGCTGTTTGTCGCGAGTTCGATGTTGCGCTTCTGCGAGTTGATACTATTCTTTAAGGTATTCACGCGTACGCGTATCTGATCGGCACTCGTCTGCTCCGCTGCTCCGGCGTTCACGGCATTCTGCGTGATGGCTTCCAGCTCCTGGATGTTCAGCAAACTGGAGTCCAACAGGTTCGATATGCTCTGCAATGCGAGTACACTCACGTAACTGCTCATCACACTCCCGCGGAGCTCACTCTCGGATTTCTCCAGCGAGATCTTCTTCATGTCGATGGCGAGGTTGTTCAACACTACGCCTACTATGCCTTGACCGTTCAATCCTACCGAAGCCGTCAAGCCCAGTGCACCTACGTTAGGCATATCGATCTTGAACTCGCCCATAGCTGTTGCCATCGTTGCGCTGTAACCGAGGTAGTTGCTGTAGCTGTAACTACCATCCACCTGCGGCAACATAGCGGCTATCGTCTGCCAGCGCTGTGCATAGGCTTCCTGTACCGCCAGCGAGGCGTTCTTTAGACTGCGGTTTTGCGTTGCGGCGTAGTTCTGCGCGTCTTGCAGCGACAGCTCCAGTACTGCCGGCACATCTTTGCGCGCTTCACCGTCTTTCGCTGCCGCCAGCACACGGTCACCGGCCTGCATGTTCATCCCGAACACCAGACCAAGAATCGCTAATATCAGTTGCTTCTTCATATATTGTTTATTTGCTTTTCAACAATGCTTCATATTTATGCAGCCCTTCCTCCGTGAACATTCCCCGAAGCATCACGTCAATGGCAAAATCTCCGAGTCGCTTGAATGACACGCCATTGCCGTCATGTTTTATTCCGTCTTGTATCACATCGGTGTGCAGACGCGCCAGCAGGTTGGCGGCAAGGTCATCGTCAATCGTCTGACGGAACAGTCCTTCTTGCTTTCCCATCACAATCACCTTGCGCATTGCACGTTCATGCAATACAAATATATCTTCGTAATGCTTCTTCGCCATTGCGGGATAATACTTGTTCATATCATATACGAACGGCTGCGATCTCCTCACGTCAGGCATTGAGGACAATTGCTCCATTACGCGTTCGATGGCGTGCCACAGGCTCCCGCATGATGCAAAGAACTCCTCCATGCCATGCTCCACGTTGGAGTAATGGTAATCAAGGATAGCCTGTATCAGGTCATCCTTGGTTGCAAAATACACGTAGAACGTCTTCTTCGACATTCCCAGTTCGTGGCAAATATCATCGATACTCACCGAGCGTATTCCCACCTCGCGCATCTTCTGCCGGGCAGCGTTGATAATCTTTTCGCGTATCTCGTTTGTTTGTTCCATTGTGCGGTGCAGACGCCCTTTGTTTAGCGCCGGGCACCGCCTTTTGCTATGCAAACCGCGTGCCAAAAAGCAATGCACTTGGAAACTTTTGCAGTTATTGCAGTTTCCAAGTGCATTTTGTATTCTTAACCTTGCAAACAGCGGAACTTATCCGCTGTGCGCTTAGCGCTTCATGCCAGTTGCGGTGTAGATCTCGCCGTTACGGATGATCAGCAGCTGACCGTCACGCAGTATCTTCTGACAGCTGTTGGCTGACGGCTGATTGCTCTCAATACTCGTCACAACGGGATCTTCGGGCTTCACGTACTTGCGCATATATACATAGACATATACAGCGCCGGCTGTGTTCACCTTATACGGCTTGATGGCAGCATTGCCTTCATGGTACTTGAAGTACGCGTTCGAGTTGCCGATGTTTTGCACGTAGATGCCGTTGTTACCGTCAGCCACGAACTGCCATGTCAGGTTCTTGGTGGAGGTTGTTTTCTCCAAGTACAGGTCGTTGTTCTGCTCCGCCAGCACTTTCTCCGAACCAACCGGTTGCAGTGCCAACCCCGTCTTGTTCTTGAGTTTGAGCAGCACCATTCGGAGAGCATTGTCAGCGTATGCGCCTTCCTCGGTGACGGTCACATCGCTGGTCAGAACGGTGAGTTTCTTGCCATCTTGCGGACCGGCAATCACGCCGTTGCCTTGGAAGATCGTGGCGAGGATGATCGTGTCTTTCTCTGCCAGCGTGCTCGGGTCGGTGACCTTGGCGAACAATGCCGGTTCAACCACGTGGATAGCTATATATGCACTGATGCCGTCACAGGTGGCGGTGATCGTTGCCTCGCCGGCTGCAATGCCTTTCACCAGACCGTCCTCGCTCACCGTAGCTACCTCATTGTTATCCGAGGCGTAGGTGATGCCGTGGTCAGTAGCTGCCTGTGCGGGCGTCACTACCGGTGTCAACTGCAGCGACGAGCCTTTGGTCAGCGTTGCCTCTTCCTGCAATACGATGCTCTCCACCGAGGTGGCGATCACCTTGACCTTACAGGTCTTAACCACCTCGCCGATCGTGGCGGTGACATCCGTCTCGCCGATAGCCTTGGCGGTGATCAAACCGTTGCTGCCGCCCACCGTAGCGATGGTCTTGTCGGCACTTGCGAAGGTCGCTTTCTCGCTCGCGTAACTCGGCACGAACGCCGTGACGCTGATGGTCTTTGTACCGCCTACACCCAGTGTCACCTCTGTATCCGAGAGGGTGAAGTCCGTGATTGTCGGTTTCACGATTGTCAGCGTTGTGCTGGCACTCACGCTCGGCACGCGCACTGATGTGGCGGTCACCGTTACGGTGCCTGTTATCTTCTTTGCCGTCAGTTTGCCGTCGGCGTCCACCGTGCCCTGATAGTCATGATCAGTTGTCCATGTCAGCGACTTGTCTTCTGCATTGCTCGGCGTAAAGACGAGGTACTGACTCATGTCGATCGTCTGCCCTTGGTCGATGGTCGTCGGCGCACCGTTGAACGTTAAGTTCGTCAACTTGATCGTTGCGGGGATCAGCGTGATGCTCACGGTCTTTGAGCCCTCCATCGGGTCGAGTTTGATATCCTGCGTCAGGTAAGCCAGTTTGGCATTCAACGCGCCGGTCTTCGTGGCTGTACCTAAGTATTTGACGGTCACCGTGCCGCTGGTGCGGTTGCCTGTAGCTGTCACATCGAACAGCCCGGCATCTGTGCCTTCTATCTCCCAGATGATGTCGTCCGTCAGGTTCTCGGCGGTGTAGTTCACCGTCACGTCTTTCGGTTCGTCCTGCTCCACCTCGCCGAACACGATGTCGCCTATCGTCAGACTGCTCTGCAGCTCCTGTGCCTCACCGGCTTTCTTGTAGATAGCGATATCCGTGCCTGTGCTTGCGCTTTTGTACGGTTTGAAACGGTCGCTGTTAAATCGTATTGGATAAGCAGGGTCAGCGTCGTTCGGCCGGATAACCTCGGCTACACCGTTGCTGATGTTCACCTCCCAACTCTTGACAGTCTTGCCGGCTTCGTAGGTCGTCGAGAACGCACCCTTGCCGCTATTGCTGGAGTAGTCGAGCAGCAGGGCTTTCGTGTCATCATCAGGATAGATGAACTGCCAGTTGCCGCTGTACTTCTTCGCTACGAATGTCTGTGCGGTCTCCGGCACATCGGCTTTGCCTGTGGCTTTGGTCACCGTCACGTTCTCCGTTACCTGCGTCAGATACGTCCCGTTCAGCGGACCGCATACTGCGCCTGCGCTCTCGCTCACGAATACAATCACGTCGCCGTCTTGCAGCTCGCTTGTCGTGTTGATGCGCTCAAATGGAGTGGTCGTGTCAACAATCGCGTCACCGGTCACTACGAGCTGGATGGTCAGATACACGCTCGGGCTCTTTACCTCCCAGTTCGCATCCTCGTAACTGTAGAAACGGATCTTGCCGGTATAGCTGCCCGCCTTGTCTGCATAGTACTTGAGCGTCAGGCCTGCGCCCTCGGCTTCAGTATAGGTATCGCCGCCATAGATTACTCCGTCCGTTTTCGTGCCATCAATCCAGAACGACGCGCCGTCAGAAGGCATCGTCACGTCCTCGTAATACACGCTGCAATACGGTTGCAAACCGGAATACATCACGTCGAAGGTCACCGATCCTTGCACCTCCGTCTTACCTTTGATACTTACTTCACCGAAGTTCACGTTGTTTGGCGTCACGGTGATGCTCACCGCCGCAAAACTCATTGCACTAATCAAGATTAGTGCCACTAAAGATAGTGTTTTTTTCATGATATGTTGTTCTGTTTAACTTATTGTATGCTTCGCCGTTTTTCGGCTTTTCGCTTTCGGAGCGCAAAGGTACGAAAAATATTTGATATTTGCAAATTTTGGGGTAAAAAAATTGAAACTTGCCTACAGGTCGGCAGATGTCCGAAGCGACGGGTACTTGCAGGTCAAGTAGATCACCCGCGCCAGCAGATGCGCGAAATATGCGGCATAGAGGGCGTGAACGAGTGAAAGGGTGAAGGGATGAGAGGATGAAAGGATATAGTAGGTGGCAGCAAAGGCAAACGCAGCCCAAAGCATGGCATTGCGGATCGCCTTGCCCTGCGTAGCTCCGGCGTAGATCCCGTCCCACATGAACGCTAACATACTGACCATCGGCATCGCGATAAGCCAGCCGATATACCGGTGCAACGCAGCGACTACATCCTGATCCGTAGTCATCGAGCGGAAGATGGCATCCGGACAGAGCGCGTATATCAGCGTGAAGATCAACCCTACCCCTATGCCCCAAGCGAAGAGAGCGCGGATTGTAGTTGAGAGTTGATGGCTGACGGCTGACGGCTGATTGCTGACTGCTGATTGCTGTGCGCCAATGGCTTTGCCGACGAGTGCTTCGCCGGCGTAGGCAAAACCGTCAACAAAGAACGAGAATAGCATAAACAGCTTCATCATCAGCGCCGATGCCGCGAGTTCGACATCGCCAAAACTGCTGCTGATAGCAGTCCAGCCGACATACACGATGATGAAACACAGCGAGCGGACGAACAGATCGGCGTTGAGTTTGACAAAACGGGTGTCAAAAGTCGAAAGTCGAAAGTCGAAAGTCGAAAGCCTGAAATGCTTCGCATAACGCAGGGCGATCATTGCAAGGGCGACGGAGAGTCCCGTCCATTGTGCAATGAGTGTGCCGTAGGCTACACCCGCCACACCGAGCGGCGTATGGACTGCCAGCAGGTACGAAGCGAGCATATTCACGCCATTGACCACCAGATCCACAACCATCGCCCGCGTGCCGTCCTGCATACCGATGAACCAACCCTTGCAGGTCATGATCATCAACGTGGCGGGCGCTGCCCAGATACGTATATTGAAATACGTGCGCGCAAAATCCGCCACCTGCTGCGAGCAGGGCATGACAGAGAGCACAGCCTCCAGATAGAGCGTCTGCAACAGCCATATAACCAGCGCGCCCGCCAACGCCAATACCGACGACTGCACAAGCAGCTTGCCGCACTCACCGGGGTTGCTCGCACCATACGCCTGCGCTGTCAAGCCCGCCGTACTCACCCTGAGAAAACCGAAACAGCCGTAGAGCATGTCGAACAACATCGTGCCGACAGCTATGCCGCCTATAGCCCACGCCGAACTGATATGTCCGGCAATGACCATATCCACTAACCCGACAAGCGGGATAGTGATGTTCGCAAGGATCGACGGTACGGCAATCCGGAGGATGGATTTATGTAGGTTAACGTTGGCCATTAGCCATTAGCCATTGGCCATTAACCTATGGTTACTTCGGGATTGATCTTGCGGATGAGGTTCTTGAGCACATCGCCCGGGCCGAACTCGTAGAACTCCGTTGCTCCGTCAGCAATCATCTGATTGACAGACTGCGTCCAGCGTACCGGCGAGGTGAGTTGTGCAAGCAGATTCCGGCGTATAGCCTCGGGATCGGTCTGCGGCGTTGCACACACGTTCTGATAGATCGGACAGATCGGTTGGTGGAACGTTGTCGCCTCGATAGCTTTGCCCAGATCATCCGCAGCCGGTTGCATCAGCGGCGAGTGGAACGCACCGCCTACAGCGAGTTTGAGTGCACGTTTGGCACCGGCCTGCTTGAGCACAGGCACAGCGGCGTCTATACCGCTCACCGTACCGGAGATAACCACCTGCCCCGGGCAGTTGAAGTTGGCAGCAACAACGATATCGTCAATGCCTTGGCAGATCTCCTCAACTTTCTCATCGGGCAATGCGAGCACCGCCGCCATCGTTCCGGGTTGGAGTTCGCAGGCACGCTGCATAGCCTCAGCACGTGCACGAACGAGCAGCAACGCGTCATCAAACGAGAGCGCACCGCAAGCCACCAGCGCCGAGAACTCGCCCAGACTGTGACCGGCAACCATATCCGGCTGCTCAACCGTGTTGACCATGAACGCCGCTACCGAGTGCAGGAACACGGCAGGCTGTGTGACGCGTGTGGCACGCAGCTCTTCGTCCGTACCGCCGAACATGATATCCGTGATGCGGAAACCAAGAAGCTCGTTTGCACGCTCAAACAGATCGCGTGCCGTTTCGTGATTGTCGTACAGGTCTTTGCCCATGCCGATATACTGGCTGCCCTGACCGGGGAAGATGAAGGATTTCATATTTGTGATTTTTGATTTAATTTTGATGCAATTATTGCCTATTTCGGTGCAAAGTTAAGAAAATTTATCGTATTTTGCAAAAAAACGCCGTATATATTTGCATAAATACAAAAATTTTCGTAACTTTGTAACGCAAAGATTTGCACTAACCATGACTAACACCATTTGACATATGAAAAAGTCTGTATTTATTCCCTTATCATTTGTTACGCTGCTCCTGATGAGCGCGTGTGGCAAACAAACTTCCGCTCAAGCCGAAGCAGTGGTTAACCCTATCATGCCCGTTCATTACGCGGGCGGCGTGCAGCATATATGGCTGACGGATTACCTGCCGGCGCTGAGCGGCGACGAGGCGGTGGTTATCACCACGACGCCGGGCTACGAGGCAACGGGTTATGCGAACCTGGAGTTCGACCTCACAGGCGACAACAGCCTGGGTACACTGAGCGTCAGCGTCGATGACAACGCCCGATGCGACATCGCTATTCTGCCTAACCTGCCGTTCGCCACGGGGCTGGTGACCACCGGCTGCACGGACGAGGCTGTCAGCTTCGCCCTGCCGGAAGAAGGCTATACGGTACACGCGTATCTCGGCGACCGGCTGCTGGAGTCCGACAAGCTGACTATCAACGGCACGGCAGGCACGCTGCTTATTCCCGAGTGTCCGCAAGGTCGTTCGTTCCTGCGCATCTATGCAGCTAACGCTACCCAGCGGCTGAACGATGTGCTGATCCCGCTGCAGGACGGCAAGGTCGTGACCGACGCATCACAACTCACGGTCAACGACGACCATACGCAGGTGCTCTACTCGCTGATGATCGACCGCTTCTATAACGGCAACGCCGCCAACGACGCGCCGCTGAACGATCCCGAGGTGCTGCCTATAGTCGATTACCAGGGCGGCGACCTTGCCGGCATAACGGAGAAGATCAACAGTGGATTCTTTGACGACCTCGGTATAACAACGATATGGATCTCGCCTATCACCCAGAATCCTACCGACGCGTGGGGACATTATACGTTCAAGCACGGCAATAAATATGACCCGTCGAAGACCTACACGAAGTTCTCCGGCTACCATGGCTACTGGCCGATATACAACAACGCCGTGGATCATCGCTTCGGCACGCCGGACGAGTTGCGCGCCATGCTCGATGCCGCACACAAACATAACCTGCACGTCGTGCTCGACTATGTAGCTAACCACCTGCATATCAACTCCCCCGTCATTCAGCAGCACCCCGACTGGATCACCGACAGCATCCTGCCTGACGGCCGTCGTAACTTCGAGTTGTGGGACGAGGCGCGTCTGACCACATGGTTTGACACACATATCCCTTCGCTGGATCTGGAGCGCCCCGAGGTATGCGAGGCGATGACCGACACCGCGCTGTTCTGGCTGGCGAACTTTGAGTTCGACGGCTTCCGGCACGATGCCTGCAAACATATCCCCGAAAGCTACTGGCGCACCCTCGGACATAAGATTGCCACACGCTTCCCCGGACGGCATATATGGATGATCGGCGAGACCTACGGTTCGCCCGACCTGATCGGCATGTACGTTAAGACCGGCATGCTCAATGCCCAGTTCGACTTCAATGAGTACTACGGTGTACGCGAATCGGTAATTGCTGACAAGTTCGGCATGCAAGAGTTGGAACGCATCGTCAAGGAGTCGATGGCCGCCTACGGTGCGCACCACACGATGGGTAACATCAGCGGCAACCATGACCAGGTACGTATCGCCTCACTCGCAGGCGGCGCTATCAGACCTGACGAGCCGGAGAACGGCAAGGAAGCCGGATGGACACGTACGGTAGGCATCGGCGACGCCGACATCGCGTACCGCAAAGCATTGCTGCAGGAGGTGATCAACTTCACTATCCCCGGCGTGCCCTGCGTCTATCAGGGCGACGAGTACGGCGAGGTCGGGGCCAATGACCCCGACAATCGTCTGATGATGCGATTCGATGGTCTGAACGAACAGGAGCAGGCTATGCGCGCCGAGGTGCAGAAACTCATCCGCATGCGCCGCAGTTCGATGCCCCTACTCTACGGCGACATGCAGACCGAGCGCCTGACAGACGACGAGTGGGTATTCTCGCGCACGTACATGGGCGAGAAAGTGACAGTCAGCATCAACCGCAAAGAACTGACGTTCTCAGTTGAAAGTTGAAAGAAGTCGCCTATTTGAAAGTTATTAACCCTTAAATCTATATGCTTATGAAAAGACTAACCGTACTACTAATGGCGGTGTTGGCACTTGCCTCATGCGCCAAACAGCAACAAGAACCGCTCAAGCACCCGAAGTTCGCTTATGATGCAACGATCTTCGAGCTGAACACACGCCAATTGACGCCGGAGGGCACGTTTGCCGCTGCGGAAGCCGAGCTGCCCAAACTCCGGGAGATGGGCGTGGATATCATCTGGATGATGCCGCTGCAACCTATCGGCAAGATCACCCGCAAAGGCTCATTGGGCAGTTACTATAGCATCATCGACTACTGCGCATTCAACCCCGAGTTCGGTACACGCGAGGACTTTGAACACTTCCTCCAGAAGGCACATGAGTTAGGCTTCAAGGTCATCCTTGACTGGGTGGCTAACCACACCGCACCGGATAGCGAGTGGACGGAATACGAAGGCTGGCACTATCGCGACGAGGACGGCAAACTGATGGTTCAATACGACTGGACAGATATCGCCAAGCTGAACTACGAGAACGAAGACATGCGTGCCGAGATGAAGAAAGCCATGCACTGGTGGATGGACGAGATCGGTATCGACGGTTTCCGTTGCGACGTAGCCGGTGAGGTGCCCACGGACTTCTGGAACGACGCGATGAGCGAACTGCGTCAGACGCACCCCGACATGTTCACCCTTGCCGAGGACGAGGATAAAGCCTACGAACTCTGCGAGTCGGCATTCGACATGTACTACGGCTGGACACTGCACCACCTGATCAACGGTGTGGCACAAGGCAAGAACAGAGTACAAGACCTCTGGGACTACTTCGCCAAAGCCGACACCACGGTTGAGGATTATGCTATCCGCATGAACTTCATCTCTAACCACGACGAGAACTCATGGTCGGGCGACGAGTACGAGCGTCTGGGCAGCGAAGGCGCCGTGCGGGCAATGACTGCATTCACGTACGTCATCCCGGGTATGCCGCTGATCTATACCGGTCAGGAGTACGGCAACCACCACCGTCTGGCGTTCTTCGAGAAAGACTGCATCGACCGCGACGACAACTGCTGGATGCGCTCGGTATATAAGGTGCTGAACCGCACCCGCAAAGAGAATCCGGCACTCCACTCACCCGAACTCGGCGCGCCGATGGTTCGTCTGGAGACGGATAATGATAAGGTATTTGCGTGCGTGCGCGAGGCTTACGTGCCCGAAATGAAGAAGACGAACACAGTCATTGCGTTCATTAACATGAGTAGCGAGCCGCAGGACGTAACAGTTAGCATCGGCCAATATATGGACGATTACTTTGACTTGGACGGTAACATGGTAACCTTGGACGAGAAACACGAACGGAGTCTCGCCCCGTGGCAGTTCATCATCCTCACGGATTTAGATTAGTTAAGCGTTCTGTCGATCGGCACAGCCGTGGACAGTTGGTTACACCAACTTCTTGTAATGGATGCGTTTGGGCGTGAGAGCATCTTCACCCAGACGCATCTTTTTATTGGCTTCGTAATCACTGTAGTCACCCTCGAACCAGAAGACCTTGCTGTCGCCTTCAAAGGCGAGGATATGCGTGCATATACGGTCGAGGAACCAGCGGTCGTGGCTGATAACCACTGCACAACCGGCGAAGTTCTCCAAGCCTTCCTCCAGTGCACGCAAGGTGTTGACATCGATATCGTTCGTCGGCTCATCGAGCAGTAGCACATTCGCTTCGCTCTTCAGGGTCAACGCCAGGTGCAATCGGTTCCTCTCACCGCCGGAGAGCACGCCGCACTTCTTCTCTTGGTCTGCGCCGGTGAAGTTGAAGCGACTCAGGTAGGCACGTGCGTTGACTTCCCTGCCGCCCACGCGGATGAACTCCGTGCCGTTGGCGATGGTCTCATACACGGTCTTGTTCGGGTCGATGTTCGAGTGCACCTGATCGACATAGCCGACCTTCACTGTCTCGCCGACAGCAAACGTGCCTTTGTCGGGTTTTTCCATTCCCATGATCATGCGGAACAGCGTCGTCTTACCCGCACCGTTCGGGCCAATGATACCTACTATACCGTTCGGCGGCAGCATGAAGTTCAGATCCTCCATCAGCAGTTTGTCGCCAAACGCCTTGCTCACGCCCTCGGCATTGATGACTTTGTTACCCAGACGCGGGCCGTTTGGTATGAATATCTCGAGTTTCTCCTCACGTTCTTTCTGCTCCTCATTGAGCATTCTGTCGTATGCGCCCAGACGTGCTTTGGATTTCGCCTGACGGGCTTTTGGTGCCATCCTTACCCACTCGAGCTCGCGCTCCAATGTCTTGCGGCGCTTGCTGGCTTGCTTCTCCTCCATCGCCATTCTTGTCGTCTTCTGCTCCAGCCAGGATGAGTAGTTACCCTTCCAAGGTATTCCCTCACCGCGGTCAAGTTCAAGAATCCAGCCGGCTACATTATCAAGGAAGTACCGGTCGTGGGTGATGCAGATCACCGTGCCCGGGTACTGATGCAGGTGTTGCTCCAGCCAGTCTATACTCTCGGCATCCAGGTGGTTCGTCGGCTCGTCGAGCAAGAGAACATCGGGTTGCTGCAGCAGCAGACGGCACAATGCCACACGCCTGCGCTCGCCACCGGACAGGTGCTGTACGTTCTCGTCATCAGCCGGACAACGCAACGCATCCATCGCACGGTCCAAACGCTGGTCGATGTTCCACGCATCGGCGGCATCGAGTTTATCCTGTAGCTCGGCTTGACGCGCTAACAGCTTATCGAAGTCGGCATCGGGCTCTGCAAAAGCCATGTTGATCTCATCGTACTCGCGCAGAATACCCATGATCGGCTGCACACCTTCCTGCACACACTCGCGAACGGTCTTTGTGGGGTCGAGTTGCGGGTCTTGCTCCAGATAGCCCACCGAGTAACCCGGCGAGAAGACGACCTCGCCCTGATAGTTCTTGTCTATGCCGGCGATGATCTTCAGCAGCGTGGATTTACCCGCGCCGTTCAGACCGATGATACCGATCTTCGCTCCGTAGAAGAAGCTGAGATATATGTTGTTAAGCACTTTCTTTTGCGGCGAGAAACTCTTGCTCACGCCTACCATCGAGAAGATGATTTTCTTGTCGTCTGCCATATTTTTACTATTTATTCATTTACAAATCAGTTAGCGCATTGCTTGAGTATGACGCGGAATGTGGTGCCCTTGCCAACCACCGACCGTTGGATAAAGATCTTTCCACCATGGTACTGCTCTACTATACGTTTGCACAGGCTCAGTCCTAATCCCCAGCCGCGTGTCTTGGTCGTATACCCCGGTCGGAACACCTGCGTATAGCGTTTGCGTTCGATGCCTCGTCCTGTGTCAGTAACGTCGAGGACGATCAGTTGCCCGTCGCGCTGCAGGTGCAGCGTGATCTGACCATGTCCGTCCATGGCATCCACGGCGTTCTTTATCAGGTTCTCTGTCACCCACTTCATCAGCGGAGCATCGCCGTGGATGAGGAACGCGCTGTCGTCATCCTGTTCATCAACGGTGAGTGTCATCTGCACCTTATCTGAAACGCGCGTACGCATATATGCGAACGACTCCTCGATCGTCTGCCTCATATCCATAGTCACCAGTGTCGGTGTGCTGCCTATACGTGAGAACCGTTCGGCAACGAGTTGCAGGCGGTTGATGTCCGTAGCTATGTCCGGCAACAGGTCGTCATCGGGATACTTCGCCCGCAGCAGTTCGAGCCACGCGTTGAGTGAGGATATCGGTGTGCCGAGTTGGTGGGCAGTCTCCTTGGTCAGTCCTACCCATACGCGGTTCTGGTCGTTGCGGTACGAGGTGATGATATACGTCACAAGCAGCGCCATAAAACTGAGCACCACAGCCATCTGCACCCACGGAAAGAGCCGCAGCTGGCGCAGCAGGTTGGACTCCTCGTAGAAGATATACTGCTTCACGTCGGGCGAGACGTTCACCTCGATGGGTGTCTGGTCGGCACGCAGCTGCGCGATCTTCTTGGCGTAGAACGCCTCGACATCGCTCTTGGGTTCTTGCACATTTCGGGTGAGGATCACGTGGTAGTCGGCATCGGTCATATAGACGGGTATCGTCGTGTTCGCCTCGATGATCGACGACGAGAGACTGATATCCGTGTTCTCATCAGCCAGCACGAGTTGGCGTGTGGCTTCCGCCCAGACAGCCATGCGCTGTTTCTCCACCTCGGCAAACTGCTTTGACAGCCTGCGGGTGAACAACGCCGACGCCCCGACAAACAGCAGGGCGAAAAGCACGATGATCAGTTGGTATTTGGTATTGGTCATTTGATGCCGAGTTTCTTGCGGATGTCTTTAGGCAAGGCGTCCTTGTGGACGAGGATATCGTTGGTCTTATAGCGCATGAACGCCTCGGATACGTACCATATCCCCTTGAAGTCCGAGCGCGCGGTGCCCCAGGAGTTCTTGATCATGTAATACTTCTTGCCATTCTGGTCGTGGGCTATACCGAAGATCTGCATACCATGGTCATCGGTTGTCTCCCAGCGGTCGTACGCATCCTGCCGCATCTGTTGCGTCACCTCGATCTCCGGCAGCGGCCGTTGGGTGAGTTTCTGCTTGCGGTCTTCGGCTTTTAACCCGAGCCAATGCGCCATATCGCTGCCGGTGAGCTCTGCACCGTTATCGGCATCGGGCACAACGCCTATACCTTTGCGCGTGAAGCCGTCCTCACTGACATCCGCTCCCCACGCCAGCGTGTAGCCTTTGACCAGAGCGTTGTCGATCACCGCCATGAGTTCGTCGACAGGGATGTTGTACATCTGATCCATACGCCAGTTGTCGGGTACCTCGAGCGCGAAACGCTCATAGAACGGATGGTGGGTGTAACTGGTGATGCTCACATAGTCCGCAGCCTTCAGCCCGAGCTCGTCGGCAAAGCTGCGCGGGGTGTACGACTTGCCCTTGTACGTGAACTGCTCGGGGCACTTGCCCAGATACGTATCGTAGATAGCCTGCAGTCCCTCCTTCCATACCGGCGTGAGTTTCTTAAGCTTGCCGTTGGTGAGCGCCTTGAGGTATGCACCTGCTACGGCGTCCAACTCGGCATGTACCGGCAGCGTGTCGCCTTTGGCTGCACCGTAGCGGATACCGGGCATCGCTTCCTGCGGTACGAGTCCGTAGTGCTCCATACAATAGATCACATCGTATGCACTGCCTCCGGGCGCAAAACTGCTTCCCTGACCGTACATGCGGACGAAATACGTAGCACGATCCAGCATCGTCTTGCTCACCACGAACATCTCACTCAGGTCATGTTCGCCTTTGCCCATGCGTAGCAGCTCGCTCTCGAGGAAACCGATCGCCGAGAATGCCCAGCAGGTACTTGAGCGGTTCTGATCCTTAACAGGAGTGATAGCTACGCTGTCTATCGTCGTAAAACGAAATCCGTCATCTATACTGTCCTTCACCGCCGTACTATCACGCGGCTCATCCACAACAATAACGCCTGTCATCTGTGCCGACAGACTCACACTGAGCAATAAGCTCAACACAATACATATTTTTCTCATTTGACTATTGATATTTGCAACCGGATCGTGAATATTTCATTGAAACTTTAGTTGCAAAACTGCAAAAATCGTACCATAAATAAAAAAAAGTGTCCAAACTATTTGCAAATATCTAAAATTTTATGTATCTTTGTAGGCGAATTGGGAAAAACATGAATCTCTCCGACATACAAGCCGCTATCGCCAAGCATCCGTGGCTCGGTAAGTGGGTACTGAACAAGTACACTATCACTTGCCTTGTGTTTGGCGTGTTCTTCTTGTTTGTGGGCGATCAGTGTCTGCTCAAGCAGATCAAACGTATCCGCCAGGCACATCGCTTGGAGCAACAGATCAAGGAGAGCCGGCAGAACATCGCTACGTACGAGCGCGAACTTTATGTGCTGTCCAATCCCGACAGCCTCGAGCGCTACGCACGCGAGCACTACCACATGCATGCGCCGGGAGAAGATGTGTATATTGTGAAATGAAGACAGGAAAGATTCTGCTGATAATAGGACTGATCGTTGTGGCGGTGGGAGCTGTGCTCTCCACGCAGGATATTGAGCCGTATGCGGACTATACGCTGGTGACCGGAGCGGTGCTGGTGGTAATCTCCGGATCGTTCCGCATGCGCAACAGGTAATATGCAAGACAAACTGGTGAACGAACATACGATCCTTGGCATCGACCCCGGAACACTGTTCATGGGATATGCGATCCTGCACACCGTAGGGCAGAAAGCCGAGATTCTGGAGTTCAGCACCCTGGATGTCCACAAGCTTGACGACCAGTATGCGCGCCTGCAACAGGAGTTCTTCTTCATCCAGCAACTCATTGACAAACACCACCCTACGTGTCTGGCTATTGAGACGCAGTTTGTTGACAAGAACCCGCAGACGATGATCAAGATCGTCCATGCACAAGGCGTAGCGATCGCCGCAGCCCTATCGCGCGACGTACCTATATACGAGTACTCGCCGATGAAGATCAAGATGGCTATCACCGGCAACGGACATTCCACCAAGCAGCAGGTTGCGGATATGCTGCAGCGGTTCCTGCATATCCCCGAAGAGCAGATGCCCAAGAAACTCGATGCAACAGACGCTCTCGGCATAGCCTACTGCCATTTCCTGCAACTCGGACTGCCGGTCAACACCGCCAAGGGAGCCAAGAACTGGACGACGTTTGCCAAGCAACACGGCATGGTCGAAGGCGCAGCCACCACACCCAATCAGAAACTCCTCGCTGCACTGCGAGGCAAAAAATAACAGCGAAGCTAATTAACACGAAGTCAACAACACGAAGTCAACAACATCTAAATAATAACATTATGGCTTACAAAATTTCTAACGACTGCATTGCATGCGGTACATGTAAAGACGAATGCCCGATGGGCGCTATCTCTGAGGGCGAGCACTATTCTATCGATCCGGACGTATGTGTTGATTGCGGCACATGCGCAGACGTTTGCCCCAGCGGCGCTATCGCTCCCGAGGCATAAGTGCTTTCGCGCAAAACAAGACTTGCGGCACTCACAACAAGTGCTGCAAGTCGCGTGCGCGCGTAGCGCACAACCCCATATAGAATACAATTCAATCATAACAAATATACATGGAAAGAGATAATATTGTTGTTCGGTTCTGTGGCGACTCGGGCGACGGCATGCAGTTGACGGGAGGATTGTTCTCGTCGCTGTCAGCTATCCTCGGTAACGAGATCAGTACCCTGCCCGACTTCCCTGCCGAGATCCGTGCGCCGCAAGGTACACTGGGCGGCGTGAGCGGATTCCAAGTGAATGTAGGCAAAGGCGTGTTCACCCCGGGTGACAAAGCCGATGTGATTGTAGCGATGAACGCCGCAGCGCTGAAAGTCTGCGCCTTAGGCTCGAAGTTCAACCGCCAGGGCGCAACCTACAACGAGGCTGACGCGCTGTTCAAGAGCAATGCCGTGGTGATCGTCGATACCGACTCGTTCACCGACGCCGATCTCAAGAAAGCATTGTACACATCCGATAACCCCTTCACTGAACTCGGGCTGCCGGAATCGGTACAGGTCGTTCCCGTAGCACTCACCAACCTCACCAAAGAGGCGCTCAAAGACTCGGGCATGGACAACAAAGCCGTGCTCAAGTCGCGTAATATGTTCGCCTTGGGCGTTGTGTGCTGGCTCTTCGACCGCCCGATTGACAAGGCTATTCACTTCCTCGAAGGGAAGTTCGCCAAGAAACCTGCACTCATCGCCCCGAACGTCAAGGTGCTGACCGACGGCTACAACTACGGGCAGAACCTCGCCCTCTCAATCAACCAGATTCGCCTCACTCCCGCTACCGAGCAGGAGCATGGCACCTACACCTCCATCGCCGGCAACAAAGCCACGGCGTGGGGACTGATAGCTGCCGCCGAGCGAGCCGGCAAACGGCTGTTCCTTGGTTCCTACCCCATCACTCCGGCGACGGATATCATGCACGAGCTCGCCGCACGCAAAGATATGAACGTCATGGTCGTTCAGGCCGAGGACGAGATAGCCGGTGTCTGCACCGCTATCGGCGCATCGTTTGCCGGTGACCTAGCTTGTACATCGACTTCCGGTCCTGGTTTGTCGCTCAAATCAGAAGGTATCGGTCTCGCCGTAATGGCAGAGTTGCCGCTGGTAGTGATTGACGTGCAGCGCGGCGGCCCTTCAACAGGTCTGCCGACCAAGACCGAACAGACCGACCTCATGCAAGCCATCTACGGCCGTAACGGCGAATGCCCGCTCGTTGTACTGGCGGCCTCTACTCCCGCCAACTGCTTCAACTTTGCGTACGAAGCATGTAAGATTGCGCTGGAGAACATGACACCGGTGATCCTGATGACTGACACCTACCTGGCTAACGGCAGCAGTCTGTGGCGCATACCGCAGCTTGCTGAACTGCCGGCTATCAAACCGCAAGGCGTACCCGAGCAGCTCAAGGGCAAATACAATCCCGCTCTGCGTGACGAGAATGGTGTGCGTTACAATGCTATCCCCGGCATGGAAGGCTTCCAATACAGGAACATCGGTCTGGAGCGTGACAGCGAGAAAGGCTCGATATCCACGAACCCCGAGAATCACCAGAAGATGATCCTCGCCCGTCAAGCCAAGGTCGATCAGGTTGCCGACCGCATACCAGAAGCTCAAGTTTGGGGCAATGCCGAGAGCGATACGCTGCTCGTAGGCTTTGGTTCGACGGAAGGTCATCTGAAAGCCACAGCCAAGCAGCTCGATTGCGCGTTGCTGCAACTGAACTATATCTGCCCGTTGCAGCGCAACGTGGGCGATATAATCCGATCATACAAGCGCGTGATTGTTTGCGAGCTCAACTCCGGACAATTGGCAGCCTACCTGCGCTCGCAAGTGCCGAACGTCACCTTGCTGCAATACAACCAGATGACAGCGCAACCGTTCCAAGTAGAAGAAATTGTTGAATATATTAAAGGGCTGTAATATGACTCCACAAGATTATAAATCCGATCAATATGTACGTTTCTGCCCGGGTTGCGGCGATCACGCCATTTGTGCAGCCCTGCAGAAAGCTATGGCTCAGATAGGCGTTCCGCCTCATCAGATTGCGGTGATCTCGGGTATCGGTTGCTCCAGCCGTATGCCGCACTATCTGAATACCTACGGTTTCAACACCATCCATGGTCGTGGCGGCGCAGTGGCAACAGGTGTCAAGACCTCGCATCCCGAACTGACCGTTTGGCAGATGTCCGGCGACGGCGACTGCCTTGCCATTGGCGGTAACCACTTCATCCACGAGATCCGCCGTAACGTCGATCTGAACATCTGTATGTTCAACAACCGCATCTACGGTCTCACGAAAGGGCAATACTCCCCTACCTCGCCGAAAGGTTTTGTGAGCAAGTCCTCGCCATTCGGTACGGTCGAGCGTCCGTTCATTCCGGCACAACTCGTGCTGGGCGCAGGTGGCACGTTCTTTGCCCGCACGCTGGATGTCGATATGCCTACCACCGTCGATTGTATGGTTCAGGCACACGCACACAAAGGCGCATCGGTCATCGAGTGCCTTGTTAACTGCGTGATCTTCAACAACGGCACACACGAGTGGATCGCCAACCGCGAACAACGTGCCGAGCATTCGATCATCCTCAAGCATGGCGAGAAGATGATCTTCGGCGCCAACCAGGACAAAGGTCTGGCTGTAGAGATTGATCCGCAGACCTTCGTGCCGAAGATGATTGTCGTGCCGGCTGATGATCCGCGCGTACTCGTGCACGATGCGCATCAGCAAGATCCGACGCTCCATCGCCTGCTTGCACTCATGGGACAAGAGCGCTTCACCGATGTAGCCGATGCCAATGCAGAAAGCAATCTGCCTGTGGCCCTTGGCGTGATCCGCAGCGTAGAAGCGGAAACATACGACGAGGCTGTCAACCGACAGATCAGTGACGTACGTGCTAAATCCAAGGCACACACCTTCGACGAACTCACACAAACCCTCGAGCGCTGGGAAATGTAATAACACTAAAATTCTACTATAATGAAAAACAACAAAGGACTTCAATTCCGTCTCATCGTGTTTAACTTCTTGGAGTTTGCAGTATGGGGCGCGTACCTCATCTCGATGGGTACTTATCTGTTCAAACATGGCATGGCACACCAGATCGGCTGGTTCTACTCTATCCAGGGTATCGTCAGTCTGTTCATGCCTGCACTAATGGGCATCGTGGCTGACCGCTGGATTCAGGCGCAGAAGCTGCAGAGCATCTGCCACTTCCTTGCTGGCGCATTCATGATTGCCGCAGGCTGGTACGGTCTGCAGAGCGGCGCTAATGTACAGTTCGGCACATTGTTCACGCTCTACACCCTGTCAGTAGCGTTCTTTATGCCTACCATCGCCCTTACAAACTCCGTGGCTTTCAATGCTTTGGTCAAGGAGGGTATGGATACCGTCAAGGACTTCCCGCCTATCCGCGTGTTCGGTACGGTCGGATTCATCGCTGCCGAGTGGAGCGTTGACCTGTTGGGCATCCAAGCCAGCCCGCTGCAGTTCATCATGAGCGGCGGTTTGAGCTTGCTCATGGCCGGTTACTCACTCACATTGCCGGCTTGCGAGGTGAAGAAGGTGGAAGGTGATGTCGATCTGGTTGAGGCACTTGGTTTGAAGGCGTTCGCCCTGTTCAAACAGAAGAAGATGGCGTTGTTCTTTATCTTCTCGATGCTGCTCGGTATGTGCTTGCAGGTTACAAACTCCTACGCCAACCCGTATATCACTTCGTTTGGCGAGATCGAGGAGTTTGCCAACACCTTCGGCGTACAACACGCTAACATCCTCATCTCTATATCGCAGATCTGCGAGGCACTCTGCATCCTGGCTATACCGTTCTTCCTCAAGCGTTTCGGTATCAAGAACGTGATGCTGATGGCTATGTTCGCTTGGGTCTTCCGCTTCGGCTTCTTCGGCGCCGGTGACCCGGGTATGCCCGGCGTGATCCTGTTCGTACTGAGCTGCGTTGTTTATGGCTTTGCGTTTGACTTCTTCAATATCTCCGGTGCATTGTATGTTGATCAGGAGACCGAACCAGCCCAGCGTTCGTCTGCCCAAGGTTTGTTCATGATGATGACCAACGGTCTGGGTGCCACGATCGGTACATTGTCCGCCCAGGCTATCGTCAACCGTCTGGTCAATGCCCAGGAGGTTGTTGCTCAAGGTCCGATGGCTATCTGGGACGGTTGGAAAGAGTCCTGGTACATCTTCGCAGGCTTCGCCCTCGTCGTTGCCGTCAGCTTCTGGATCTTCTTCCCGAAGACTCCGGTTAATCCTAATGTGGAAGTAAAACACTAATGTTTAGAAAAGAGTTAGCATATTATTTTGCGACGCCGATAGCGTATATCGTGTTGGCATTGTTCGTGTTGGGTATCAGCTTGTTCCTATGGATTATTCCCGGTGAGTGGAACATTATTGATGCCGGCTATGCAAATGCTGATGGTTTGTTTGCTATCGCACCGTGGCTACTCATCCTTGTGTGCCCTGCTCTGACCATGCGCCTCTTTGCCGAGGAACGTCAGAGCGGCACATGGGATGTGCTGCGATCCTTGCCGACCACTATCTCGCGCATCGTCTGGGCGAAATATTTAGCCGCCTTGACGGTGATGGTTCTTGCCCTGCTCCCCTGCGTAGTGCATCTGTTCATCGTCTATGCCATCGCCGAACCGGTCGGCAATGTCGATACCGGCGCTTTTGCCGGTTCGATGGTGGGACTACTACTGCTCGCAGCCGCGATGCTTGGCGTGAGTCTGCTCTGTGCCGCAAGCACCACGAACCAGATCGTTGCCTTCATCCTTGGCGCCGTGGCGAACTTCGCGCTGTACTGGCTGCTGATGCAGGAACATTTCCAGAGCCTTGCCCGCGGCGTGATCGATGCCCGCGATGTGTTCTTCTTCGCCTGCACTGCCCTCATCGCCGTTCTCCTGACTACACCTCTTATTAAATACCTTACCAGGCTCTAAATGGTCAAATGACCAAATAAATGGTAAATGGTAAATGACTAAATGGTAAATGACAAAGGTTGGCCTCATAAGCGATACCCACGGCTTGCTCGACAAACGCGTGTTTGATCACTTCGCTTGTTGTGATGAGATCTGGCATTGTGGGGACATCGGCTCGGCAGAGGTTCTACGTGCCCTGCGTGAGTTCCGCCCTACCCGTGCGGTGTTCGGTAACATTGACGGCGGTGAGGTGCGCTACAGCCTCTCGGAGTTCTACCGCTTCCGTGTGGAACAGATCAATGTGCTGATGACGCATATCGGCGGCTACCCGGGTAAGTACAACCCTTGGCTCATACCATGGTTTGAGAAGAGCCTGAATGCCAAAATGACAAATGACCGATCGCAAATGTCAAATGTCATCGATCTCTTCGTCTGCGGTCACAGCCATATTCTCAAGGTGCAATACGACAACCGTTACAAGTTCCTCACCCTCAATCCGGGCGCGGCTGGCAAGAGCGGTTGGCAGACCGTACAAACCCTGCTCCGGTTTACCATCGACGGCAAGACAATCGACAACCTCGAAGTCATCGAATTAGAGCGTCATTAGAGGTGCAAAAAGGGGCAAAACCTGCAAAATAGCATAGATTTAGGTGAAAATGAGGGCATTTTGTGCTATCAAACATATTTTAGCTATTGCAAAATTCAAAAAATTGTTGTAATTTTGCACTCGGAAAAGACAAATACCAATCTTTTATTACCTTAAAGACTAATACCTGAAAAAAAGAGCCATCGTGATGATGTCTCTTTTTGTTTTCTCTTCGTTTAGTATTTCAGCCATCCGATGAACTCCTGCGGATCGGTGGTGAATGCCATGGGCTCGGCTATCTGTTTGCCGTCTGCGTCGAGTTGCACGAAGAACGGCTGCGCATTCGATCCGAACTGCTCCCGCTGAATCCTGCTATTCCTCTCCCCTATCCCGTCGCGCTTGTCATCGACAAAGAGTTCGATGAACACATAGTTCTTTAGCCGCGCCTTCACGCTGTCGTCATCCAACACGTAGGCTTCCATCTTCCGGCAGTTCACACAGCCGTAGCCAGTGAAGTCGATGATCACGGGTTTGCCTTCCTGTCGGGCATACGCCAAGCCTTCGTCATAATCGTTGAACACCTCACGCCCCTCGATCTCCATCGGCGGAGCAAACGCACTGATAGCCTTGACCGGTGCGCCCCACAATCCGGGCACAAGGTAGCAGGCAAACGCCACAGACGGGATGATTACCACCGCGCGGATGATCTTGCGGGTCAGACTTACGTTGCGGATGTTCCATAGCAGATATACGCCTATTCCGAGGAAGCAGATGATCCATATGGCTATAAACAGCCATCGTGGCAATATTCCCCAGCCGTAAGCCATATCCGCTACGCTCAGGAACTTCAGCGACAGCGCCAACTCAATGAACGCCAGCACCACCTTGAACGCACTCATCCAGTCGCCGGACTTCGGAGCCTGTTTCATCCACTGCGGGAACATCGCAAACAGCGAGAACGGCAATGCCAGCGCCACAGCAAAACCTAACATCCCCACTGCCGGCGCAAGCAGACTGTTACCGGCTGCTTCTACGAGCAGCGTGCCGATGATCGGGCCTGTGCAACTGAAGCTGACGATCACCAGCGTAAATGCCATCAGCAATATACTCAGCAAACCGCCCGTCTGGCGAGCCTTGCTGTCCAGAGCCGTTGACCAGCTTTCCGGTAGTGTGATCTCGAATAGTCCGAAGAACGATAGCGCAAACACTACCAGCAGCAGGAAGAATACGATGTTCACCACAGCGTTCGTGCTTAGGTCATTCAATGCCGACGCACCGAACAGTACCGTCACCAGCAGTCCCAATCCGACATAGATCACGATGATGCTCAGCCCGTATAGGATCGCATTCCGTGCACCGTTGTCCGTGCGCTTCAGGAAAAAGCTCACCGTCATCGGTATGATCGGCCACACGCACGGCGTAAATATCGCTAACAATCCGCCCAACAATCCCAACACAAATATCATCCACAGCCCCCGCTGGTTTTCGCTTGCTTGTAATTCGTAATTTTTAATTTTAAATTTTTCATTACTATAGTCAAAGATCTCCGGCGCCGTGCACATCTGATCATTGCAGCTGTTGTAGCGTATAGCCTTCACCTCGTTCGCCGCAAACGTCAGCGTGTACGGTGTTTCATAGATTTCTTCACCTATCTCCTCATCGCCGACGGATATCAGTGTCATGTGCCAGCCGTCTTGTATCGTTGCCGTCAGCCGCACGCTATCCACCGCCTCGCTGCTCGCCGCGGGCACTTCTTCCCCGCTCCACTTCACCGGCTCAACCATCTGTCCCACTGCCCACCCCGGCAGCAGCAATAATAATATAATCAGGTACTGTCTCATCATCATTCTTTTCAATTAAATCCTATTTTAGCAGATCTCATATATATCTACATGTCCATGTCTAACTCTCGGTGCTGTTCCACCGAGCATTTCCGCTACAAAGTTACGACTTTTTTTGACATTTGCAAAAACTCCGACTAAAAAATGTGCAAATATTACACAAACTCCGCATAAAAAGTGTATCAACATTACAAAATCTCAATGTTTTTATGTCTGCTGCTGTCTGTTACAGCGGATTTGACTCGACAATGTTTTTGGGCTTATTGCTGCTTGCATGGTTTATGTAGGTTTATTTTCTATATTTTTGGCTAATTTTGGGTTATTTTTGACTAACATAAACCAAGGCGGCACGTCATTGACGCACCGCCTCGGTTCATTTATCACGCTGTCGCTTTTCTCCGCCTCAGCATCATCTGATAGCACCATTTGCCGAAGGCGAATCCCGCAGCGAGGAGAAGAAGCACCCACATCCCGTCGCCTACAGGGGTGGCGTTCGGATCCTCGTTGTCGCCCGGTACGGGAATATCATCATCCCCGTCACCGATTGCGCGGCGGGGATTGCGACCGCCAACACGTCCTGACGGCAAGTTGTCATCAGGGCTATCCGCACCTACCGTAAAACCGTTGCGCGCTGCTATCGGCAGGTTCGATCCCGACTCCATTAGTATGGATGTCGTGTAGAACGCATACTCCGTCTTCGCTTGCTGATTGAACACCGGTTGGTTCTGGCTGTTCTTGAACGATGCTGTGAATTGTGCATGTACAGTCACACTCACCAACGCAACGATCATCACCATCAATAAATATCGTAATGCTTTCATAATCTCTAATTCTTTAATCATTAAACACTAAACTCTAAACTTATTTATTGATTTCCGTTACACGTTTACCAGTCGCATCATATATCTTGCCGTTCAGCAGGATATACAACTTATCCTGATAGATAAATTTCTGCGCTTGTTCGCCATCTGCATCATAGTACACATTCTCCAGAGCTGTGGCTATCTCTGGTGTAAAGACGATGTTCAGCACAAATCGCTCATCGAATACACCGTTCTCTGTGGTGAAGGTGTAGTCTTGCTCTTTCAGGTCAACCGTGTTGCTCTGCTGTTTATCGGTCAGCCATATATGCTCCATGTATTCAGCATATTCGTTCTCTTTGTAAACGAATGAATATTCGCCGGGAACATTGGCGCGATAGCCTACAGGTATCAGTTGCTCTGCCGCAGAATATGGTAGTCCATTGAACGTCAGTCGTTGATTTTCTGCCAGGGTATATGCCTTCATATTCGTTCCTTCCAAATCCTCCGGCATATCTTCGCCCAGTTCATAAGCGGGCAAGAAATCATTGTTAAACGTCAAGCCGAGACCGACTTCATCTCCGCCGAGTCGCAGCAGAATGTCCACATCCATCTCTTCTGGCAATGGGTTATCCATTGATATTCGTGCCGGAGCACTCTGCGCACGCATGCTGATAGCGAAGCTGAATGTTCCAGTAGCACCCGCTTGAACGAAGAAGTGGTGGAAGGCACGAAGCGTCGCATCCTTGAAACGAACCTGTTCATATTCCGTTCCTAAATCGTTCGGAATACGCACATAGCGAACATTAGACTCGTTTGTTACTGTCTCCCAACCTCCTGTCCAGTTGCCGTTGGCATCCAATGTCTTCTCATTGTGGTAACTGATAATTTTACCTTGAACCTGCGAGCCGCTCTCGAATGCTGCCGTTCCGCTGATGTCTGCCATATACGGGTTACCGAGCATGTTCCAACCGGCATCGTTCGATGCCACGTTGCCACTTGGCGAACCGGCAGTCATACCGTGTGCCGTTACGGTTACTCCGGCTTTCTCTGCCTCAGCAGAACCACTGCTCAGGGCCATCTTGAAGCGGTTGACGCTCCACTTCTGACGCACACTATTGACTTTCTGCATCGCACCGAAGAAGGTGTAACCAACACCGGCTGTCAGGTGGTCGGATGAAGTAAGCGCTGCTATATTGTCTGTACCCTCTTCTACATCGTACCAACCCGATACTTGCGAACCGCTGGCACGAATCGCTCCGTCATAACCGTGGATTAGCCAACTCTGTTTGTTACTGAAGTACGGGTTCACGATATCCGTCAGGTTCACGTTGTATGGCAGTGCCAGACTGTAGAATTGCGCGTTGTTCGTCAGGTAATCGTAGTAGATTTCTCCAGAGGTGTTGCTCATCGTTCCATTCAGAACCAACTGCGGATGACTGAATTGGTATTGCCATGACGCACTCAGGTGTCCGCCGCGTAAGATCACGTGGTCAAAGGCTATGTACCTGCTGCTTGGCACTACCATCTTACCGCCACCATATACATATAGGTCTTTGAACGTGAACTTCTTCGCATCACTTGTCTCACTTACCGTCAGCACACCACCATCCAAAACAACGAGGTCACAAGTTGCGGCATCGCCCTTAGTGATGCTTAAGCCATCTGTGGTTGCATCGTCAGCCGTTATCAGCAGCGGTATAGTAAATGCTGCCGAACCGACAATCGCATTACCTCCATCGTAGAAGTACAGATTCAGCGTCTTGGCTGCATCGCTTTCGTCAAGTGCAACATTCACGCGATATACACCGGCATCCTTGTTGATTACGCCTAAGGTCTGCGCATCGCCCAATGTGCCTGTACCGACACGTGTCTTAACCGTCACGGCCGAACCGGCATCGCGTAGGTCAATCACAACATGGTCAGTGCCCCATTCCATGACGGATGCATCTATCTCGGTGTATTCCACAGGCAGGAAGTAGATGTCATGTCCCTTGGGGGCTGTTCCGTGGAAGCCCATCTTCACTCCGCTGTTTGTCCAGAATCCGACTAACTTACTTGAACTGTTCGCCGGATCCCAGCGCATCTCGTATGCCTGCAGATCACTACTCTTTAGGAACCAGTTCTGGGCTACGCCGTTACCGCTTGCAAGCCACATTCTATATTCGTCAGCTGTACTTGAACCCTCCAGATGATTGCTTCCTGTTGACGTGAAGCGAATACCTGCAAACTGAGTATTAGGACTTGGCTTATATTTCTCCATACCCCTATATAGTACTGTGTTAGGCACATTCAGCACTTTTGTCGGAGTGCTGTTATTATCCACCTCAACCTCTATTGGCACGATTGCCGATCCGGTGAGAGAGGTTGCTAATGTATTCGGCAACGCATACCACTTGTTGTCATCCGCATACTTGGCGGCAATCACAAACTCCTCCGGCAGTGAACGGCCATACAAATCCAATACGACGGATTGCTTGTCGGTATTGTTGTTTTGCAGCGTTAACCTCAACTTGTAGTGATCAATCACTCCATGTGCCGTCGGCTCATAACTAATAGAGAATGTCTGATCGTACTCATCCACAGCGCCCAAGTTTATACGTGAATCATCAGCGACGTTGTAATTACTGCTTCCGTTATTGCATAGGCGGAACGGACTGGCACTCTTATCGATAACATGATCGTCCTCATCCAGATATTCAATTTTGATATAAAGACTCGTTCCTGCTACCGACAGGCTGTTGCCTATCACGCGGATCAGGTTACCCGATGCATTGGTAGCATATACCGCCACACCCTTGGCGGATGTCAAGTGCACATCCGCATCGCCTGTTCCGGCCTGGTCGGCTATCTCAAAGGTCATACACCAGGCTTTCAGGTCGCTGTACAGGTTGGCACTAACGGTCACATCAAAATCCGGCATGGAGAACTGATTATTCGTCACCGTTACTTTTGTTCCCGGGTCACCGGTCTTATATACATTCCAACCTGCCCACAGATAACCGCTCGTCGGGTCACCATGGCTCAGCGTTACCGTCGAACCATAGGCGTGTGTCTTGCTACTGCCTTCAGAGATACTCGGTGTCGTGGCGTTGATGGTAACATGATCCACACTGGCCACAGCTATGGTCGGCGTGTTGGTCGTCCAGATAGCTGTCAAAGTCGTGTTGCTGGCTCGGTCCCAGCTGTGCGCACTTGCTCCCTCTGCATCATAGTACATCGTTCCGCTGTATTCGTATCCGCCGAAGGTGTAACCGGCACGCGTAGGTAACACTATTGCACCACCACCGCTCAGTGTTGTCGGCATGGCTGCTCCGTAGGTGGCTGTTACTGTCTGGTTACTGCCGCTGCCTCCATTCGGACTAAGTGTCACGGTGTAGGTCTTCACGCGGAAGATGGCAAACAGATTGGTGTTTGCTGCAAAGCTGTAACTGTTTCCGCTGGTGTGCGAAGCCGTGCTGGCTGCCGAGTTCGTGTTGAACCCGAGGAAGTCGTAACCGGTCTTGCTATACGTATGGCTATCAAGCGTCGTGCTCGTACTGACATCCACGTTCTGGGTGTACTCCGTATCCGGCGTACCGCCGTTGGGCTTGAATGTTACCGTCACCTGTTGTTTCCAAATAGCATAATAGGTGATATTCGATGTCGTGGTAACCGATGCCTTGTCCGCTTTCTCTGCCGTGGTGGCACTACTGTTGGTGTTCCATCCTAAGAAACGGTAACCGGAGCGAGTAAACGTGTTGGCCTTCAATGTAGCTGCTGTGTTATAATACACCGTTTGCGTATAATCCGAGCCGACACCTCCGTTAGCCTTGAAGGTTATGGTGCGCGATTCACCGGTTACGGTCACGACACAGGTACGCGTCTCGTCGCAATAATCACCATTGGCGGCAACGGAGTACGTGATCGTGGCAGAACCAATTCCTTTCACGGTTACCGTACCATTGCTAACGGTCGCAACAGAACTATTGCTGGTGCTCCACGTCACGGCACCCGAACCACTCTTGGTAGCGGTGATAGTAAATGTCTTGTTACTTCCGCCGTAGGTCTCGCTCTTTGTCGTGGGAGTGAAACTCGTTATAGGGTCATTACAGGACTTCTTCCAAACACATATTTGACCTAAGACGTTCCAAGTGCAACTGGTGAACTTATTGGTGCTGCTTGCTGTCATGAATTGGAAAGCACGTGTAGTGTTCTGCGCATTCTTCAAGTCCCATGCATAATTGCTGTTATGGCTTGTCTGTATATCGCAACTCCAACACCAATAGCGGTTACCACCGCCGGTTATACTCGTCAGCCCTTCAAACGTATTGATCTCCGTATAGACCGACATCTTGTTTCCATCATTGGCATCCTGCAACCAGCCGCTTCCTGTCCAAAAGGCACAGTAGGTTTTACTATTGTTAAATTTAATCTTTAACACCATTACGCCATCTGCATCCGAAGTGGATATTTTGCCGGCAGACATGGACTTCTCGACATAACCATATTTCCCATTGGAAAATGTAGTCGTCATGACTTTGGCCGTTCCGCCATTGGCTACGTTGTGGGTCACAATCACTTCGTCACCGCTGGACAAATCACTTATGGATGTCACGCGTTCCCACGTCGTTCCCCACGCGCTCGCGCATGTACCTATTATCATAAGCACCGCGCATACATATTTGATATAGTTTTTCATAATCGTACCGATTGTAATAATATTCTTTTTCATAATCTCTAATTCTTTAATTCGTTAAACATTATAAATCGAATATCTTACAGGGCTTGTGCCCAAATAGCATAATATGTTGTACCTGTTGCGTTCTGCGTACTGTTGCCGGAGATAATACTATATCCCGACAGCAATGCGCCGTTCGAACCCACATGGTCGGCATCTACCCAGCCCACGAATATGTAGTGCGTCTCATCGCAGTTACTACCAACCGGCTCGGAGGTGTTACTCAGGTTCGGAACAGTGTAATTACAGCCGGAGCGCTCAGCGCCATCGCCTGTATAGCCGTCTGTGCTGTGCATCTTGTCGATGAAGTGATCAACCTTGGCTGTCGTCGCCAGACTGACGGTCACGGCGTAACTCGGCATCGTGAACTGATTGTTCGTTACCGTCACGGTCGTAGCCGGAGTGCCCGTCTTTGCTACCGTCCATGCACCTTGCGTATAACCCGAGCAGAGTGTTGCGCTCAGCTCTACAGTGCTGCCTACACACGGTTGCATCGAACTGGCACTGAACGTTCCGCCATCTACCACGCCACTACCCGTCAGTGTTACCGCGTAGTTCTCGCAGCACGTAGTCAGATAATTACTATACGTCGCTCCGGCATCGTACTTATACAGTTGAACAGCCTCTTGGCCAGTTTTGTAGAAACGGAAGCGATTATCAGAAGTATTATAGCGCAAAGTGACATAATTACCTCCATCTTCACCTGTTCCTTCTACTACGAAGTTCCCGCTTCCGTCTATTGACATCGAGTGTACTGAAGTTGCGGCATCATTACCAGCCAAACCGTTTGCATATGTATCTTTGTTAATATACTTATTGCTTGCACTCTTAATATATTTGTTGGCTACATCAATCGTAAATTTGGATGCATTGACCGTTGAGTTGGCTGTAATCTGCTCAGTGCTTATTGTAACACTAATCTTGTTTCCTGATACATCTATGGTCGTCAACGAACCATCAAAAGCCACATTACCTGTTTCATAAACTATCAGATAATCACCGTTGGTTATATCGCCCGTAGATGTCACTTTAGCATAGTGCGGCGTGCCACTACCAGAAGCCTCAGCCCATACAGCGTGATAAACCACATCGCCCGAACCGGAAGCCGCAGCAGCAAAACCGCTGGCGTCGGTGATCAATGTTGAACCTGCAGGCACAGCATCTTTCTTACCGCTCCAGGTCTGACCGGCAGCGACCCATCCCCGGAAGGAAGTACTCGAACCGTCACAAGCTTGTCCTGCAGCAAGATCTGTCGGCCAAACAGGCTTAGCTTCCAGATAGACTTTCTGCTTCCACTTGTTTGTGCCGTCAAAGGTGGTAGCACTACCGCCGTCATTGAACAATGCACTACCATTGCTCTTGAACACGATTGTTCGATACGCATCTTCCGTGAATGTCGGAGTTAGGGTCAACGTTCCTGTTTTATCCGCGGGGATAGTTACTGTATATACATTCCCTACATTCGTCGTAGTCACGCCCGTTACACCTGTTGCGGTCAAACCTCCTACGGTAAAATGGGTTGTTGCAGTAAGCGTAACCGTCAGTGTAACTCCTGAACAGGTCTTCAAGGCGTCACCGCTACTAACGCTCGCTCCACCTTTCTGTACCGTCATCGTATTTCCGCTTCCCGGAGCCGAATAACTTACAGTCACCGAGTTCGAACAAGAGGTACAAGTGGTGTTAAAGTCTGAATAAGTCATTCCACCTATAGGAAGTACCCTGATATGGTAATAACTAGATTCATCCGCATTACCTAAAGAATAACCGCCAAACACACTGCCATTAAATAGCATTCCACGAGAATTGTTGGATTCCGCAGAACTCATGCCTTTGAATGTAAGCCATGGATTCGAATAGGAAATATCCCAAGTTTTATCAGTAGCATTACCATATGCCAAGTTTGTTCCTGATGCACCGCCATTTGAATGATATATATATTTGGAGCCATCTGAGATCGTTTGTCCATAAGTTGCATCTGCAATAGTCCATGTATAGCCGGTTGCATTAGCTCCGGTAACATAATCTGTGCCGCCGGCAGAGGTGCTAACAGTTATTTCTTCACCAGTTATTTTTCCGCTCTCAACTGTAGGATTGGTAGGGAGGGCGTACCAAGTGTCACCTACCTTGGATGCAATTACAAAATCACCTTCGTCGCCGGCGGTATATGCTGTTGGTTCACCCCCTGTTTCTTCCGTAGCAAACACGGCTCTAAATGTCTTGTCGCTGAGGATCTTCGTCGTTGGGGTTACATAAGCCGGCGCATCTGTCGCATGTGAATAGGATGCACCATCATACCAACCCATAAACACCTTGTCATCACATGAATAAGTTGCAGGATTAGGATCAGGAGTTGGCAAGTCTCCCAGGTTAGAGCCTGTACCCGTGGCGTATGGTGCATAACTTGTATGATACAACGTCCCGTTAGCGTACCATTGTATGGTGAATGGCACATTTCCGGTTGTATTGACGTTCTTAGTCGTTGCACCTGAAGACGCACAGGCTATATTTCCGCCGTATGAACCGGCTGCTTTGCCCGAACGCATCCTCACATAAATGGTCGTGGCAGCCAATGTCCCCGAACCTTTACTCAGTTCGATAGCCGTTGTTTGATAGGTGCCATTCTCCGTCAAGCATATCTCATGATGACTATTTGGAGTAACCGTTACGTTGTTTGTTAGGTTCGAACCACTAACCGTAAACGAACCCACCACCCGCGAGAAGTCAACAGTACTATATCCGATATTCGACAACGTCGAAACGGAAGTTGTTATCTCCGGCGTCGATCCGCCGCCGGCTGATTCCCATTGTGCATACAAAGTAGTATTGGCGGTAATGGCAAATGTCGCACCAGCAGAATAACTCGTTCCACCACCTCCGGATGCTGTGTTCCAACCGTTGAATGTATATCCGGTTTTAGCGAGACTTCCGCTATTGGATTTTACTGTTACTGTCGCACCACTTAGATACTTTGTAGCATCCGTGGGAACAGAACCGCTTGTATTGCCGTTTCCGTTGTATGTAACCGTATAAGCTGTATAGGTAAATGCAATATTGTCAACCCGGAAAGTATAATTACCCGCACTACTTGGTTTACTTGTATGTGTACTACCGGAATTGACAGCAATTTTAATACGGAAATTGCCAGTAGGGCTTAATGCCGCTGATGGAATATAGTATGTATAAGATGCTTTAGATGTATTAGAAAATGTAATCGCAGATGCATTTGTTCCTGAACTTGCACTAGTCTTATACATGTAACTCCAACTACTTCCGCTGTTTGTCGAATACATCACATCCATTTTTAATCCAGTATTACTAACAGCAGCATTGAACGTTATGGATATTAAACCTTTCACATCAGTTGTGCTATTAACATACGGCAAATTTCCATTCCATTTACCTGAAGCACTACTTTTGGCATAGTATGCACGCATGTGCATGGACTTGGAGCCATCCAGATATGAACCTGTTGATACCGTACCGTGTTCGACAAACCAAGCAATTCCAGCATTGCTATTAGCTGCCGTATAGGTTTGCGTGGAGTTATAGGTGGTACCAGCAGACTGCTTTTCAAAGTCTTCTGTGATAGTTGCAGTACCTCCCCACACATTTCCCACTCCGACTACAAGTAGCAAGAGCGTTACTGCAATGTACTGGGAAAGTCGGTGCAATCCCGACGGTGAGCCGACGGTCAACCGACGGTCAATGCTAACGTCACAATACTGTGAGGCTCTTGATAGCCTACACAATTTTGATAAAAAGTTTTTCATATTTTTTGATTTTAATGTTTATATTCTTATCCTCATATCCATTCGGAACGATTATTGTTCCAATTTTCCTTATATCTACGCGTACGCACGCACGTATCCATTCGCATAACATCCGTACAAATCATAATCCATTTTGAATATAATCATCCTTATCCTTATTTATTCCCATTTTTTCTAATACTGCCTTTGTGATTGCTGGTTCAGTATAAAAGCCATCTCTTTTTCTTCTTATTTTGTCACCAATTCCAAAAATAGTGAACGCAGCGGATACATAACCAATTATTTTAGTAGTAGAATCTTCCATCTTTACAAACGGATTATTGATTATGTATTGTACATATCTCCCTTGTTCGTTAAACCATTTCATGACACAGTCACATTCTCTCAAAAAATGCAGAATTATGCAAATGCAACAAAATGCAAATGCAACTATTCCAACAACAAATATAGTCTTGTCTATCCTGTGCCAACGATTCCTATTATATGACTCTTCATCAAACGCTTTGTCGAAATCACGTTGGCGTTGCTTACGTCCTTCTTCTTTCAGACTTTCTATCGTCTCGTCTTTCTTCCGGAGCAAACTATCTTTTTCTTCAAGTTCCCTCTTTTGCTCATTCGTTTTGTCAACGAGTTTAATATTTTCTGAATTAACCTTGTTGAATTCGAAATTTAGCGTAGCGTTTAAGTACTTGTGTATGTCATTTTTAGAAGTATTTTTCATTCGCATTCTGTGCACCTCTTTTGCTATTTGGATTGCTTTAACATCTCCTAATGATGCGACTTCACGCTCTAATCTCATAACAATCGCCAAGTCTTGAATATTAAATGTATCCTCCCATATAATAAAGTGATTATTTACAAAACTGCTTAACATTGGGACAAAGTCTTCTGGAGTTCCCATAAGTCCACCCTTGTCTAATGAAAGCAATGTTACTAAATCGCGTAAACTATATACAAAATTTTCATCTGGGTATTTATCTCGAGCATATGAAATAATAGAATTGTCCATAGTCAATAAGATAACATCATCATTGGCTGCTATCTTGTGCTTCGATGCAATCTCTCCTTCTCCTCGCAGCGTTCTTACATATCCAATCAGCCCCAAATCATGCTCAACCACGCCATCCTTTTTCTTGATTACGATTTTTCCACTCGGTAGAAAGTCATCTTCATCCTGTTCAATATCCTCTATATCAACTAATGAAAAGATTTTTCGCAAGGATGTCTTATCTTCATCTATCTTCTTGTAATACTCAAACGACTCGTAGCTTTCTTCCTTCGGCACTTGTTCAATTGCTGTCATCTGATTGCCAAGCTCGGTTGGGGTGCTAATAAGATGAGTGTCGAATAATTTTTCTACACTATCAGAAGTATAACATCCATTGATCTTGAGTGTGTGATATATGTTATCATACCGTGAACTATCTAACACATTTTGTTCAAAGCCTGAGAAAAGATCACTATATTCTTTTTTCTTATAGGTTATAACTCTTGAATATTCTCCTGCTGTTTGCGGAATATATTTTAATTTAGCATTGAGTTTCTTACAAACGTCATCAATGACAGAGAATCTAACATGTCGTTGGTTTATACGCTCTAGTTGCAAGGCTATTAATACGTTAGTATCGAGAATAATTGTCTTATTTGCGAATACTTCGGCTACAGAGATGGGTGAATATGTTTTGCTTGACAAAACCTGTGACGCATAACATGAATTTAGATAGTATGAATGGAGATACGGAACATCAGGGTCGTTCTCTGCTGTTAACATCTCTTTAAGTTGCTCACGGAGTATCAATGAATCATCATTATCAATGCTGAATTCTTTAATTATACTCTTGTGTAGGTTGTCTATGTTTAATAATTCTACATCTATCTTCTCTTCGTTCGTAACACGGGAAAGCACTATGTGATAGTATTGCTGGAAAATGGCTAATAATATCTTCTCTAACCACATTTCTATAACATTGTGCTTTAACTCTATTCCTTCAGAGAAATACCGCTTTATAATAGAACTAATCGTATTTTTATATTTGTCTTTTTTCTGTTGAACAATTTTACTTCCCATGGGATTTAGGTAAAGACTGGTTCCTTTACATTCTTGAGGGATGTAATGCGAGATTTTTAATCTCTTTACTGCATTTGTGATCTTATCCGAATTTACATATATTTTACTTCTCTCAAGTGCTTTTTGCACACTATCAGCACTGCAAGGGCCGTCCTCAAATAATATTTTGAGGATTTGCTCGTCCAATAATGATTCATATACACTTGTCGTTATCGGATTGGCTTCTATTGCCGTCGATATAATAGTTCTTTTGTTCATATTACGCACTTATTATTGTTTGACACTATTCGACTTGTTTATCGACATAACTTTTTTGCTTTCTATTTTTGTAGTTACGAACTAATCCAAAAACATGCAACCAGGAGCGTTGATTATAGCCACGTGAGGTTACCATATTGGTTCGTATAGACAGATGCAATAGCTCTGCTATATGGATTACTTATGTGAGCTTTGTTTTCTGCTCTTTCCCAGGCTCTGTATGCAGCACTGATCCCGCGCGCCAACCCTCGCATTTGTTTATACGGTTTCAAACCATTCTCTTCCAACATTCTATTCGCAGTCTCAAAACTCATCTGTATATTTTGAGTCTGCAAAACGATCGCCAACCTCCCAAAGAAGTCGTATCGCCCATCCGCAACTGATAATTGTTTCATATGATTTGAATTTTTGTATTACAATAGTTCGTTAAAATTTTAATAACAGTTTTATATTGTGGCAGTTAAGTACTACAGGACTATTTGATTCAACAGTTGCGTTGGCTCTGACGAAAAGCCTTCAAATAAGTGTTCTTTGATGTAAAAATATTTGCCTAAAAACTTGCGCAATTGGCTGATTTTAGCAACTTGGCAGTATCAAACAATGTTACTGTTTCATAGTGCATTGTTCATTGAAAGATTTTTATCAACGTTCGGGAAAACACCGAACTTACATAAAAATCCAGGGCAAAAAGAACACTATTTCAAAGATCTTATGCTATTTGGTCTAAAAGCGACCGCTTAGCGATAATATTTAACGTCAATTTTTTAACGAACTATTGATTTTTGCGACTACAAGTTAATCCAATAACCTGTAGCCTGTACGACATTTAAGTGCACGTACAAACACTAATGGTGGGAGCAGGCTGGCTAAAGCCGCGCTGGTCAACAGCACCGTCAACTTCCGTCAAAAACTACGGCAGCGAGAGATACTCCCATTGACAGCGCCCTGCTCACCACCCCAAGAACCGATATGAGTCTTTACCACCAGTATGTTGTTATATACATTAAATAGTGCAATTGCGATTATCAAGAAGTTCTTCATAACTCGTCCTCCATTTTTTAGGGAATTAACAACTTTAATTTTCAGGGGGACCTCCTTTGCACCTGTAGTTTCGCTTCTGCTGATTAGTTGACTGTTGTTTTATAATCAAAGACCACTCAATCTTTTTTTCGTGCTGATTGATAGGCACTGTTTTGTTTACGAGTACAGGCAAATCTAATCACCGATACCCAAGATAATACATATAGTTCATTTCAACTTTAGCTCACTTGTACTCTCTTACCGAATACTATTCATGAGTGTCATTCTCTACCAAAATCTTTATTTGTTTTGCCGAATTTATGAATGTCAGTAACCTCGCGAATGTCAAAATTGTTGAGGAATTCCTTTTGAATACGGATAGTTACATTATGAACAGGTGCTGGAACTTTCTCTTTCACATATTCAAGTTTTATTTCCATTTCTGAGGTCCACAACTCATCTGGCACTTCTATTGCGATTAACCCTATTCCAAACTTTTGGGCATATAAAAACAAGTCCTTGTCAATTTTCTCTGATTCTTTGCATAAATACGCATAATAAGCTCTGTTCGCAAACATAGAATGAGCCACTGCCTCAAAGAAATTCATGCGCCAGTCATCTAAATCACGTTTGGCCTCTATAGTTGTTAGTTCTATCATATTATTTTGAAAGAATACGGAATAGTTTATTCCCAATATATCAGGATTACACCATTGCTTGCCTTTTCGCTCATTAGCAATGTTTTTCACTTGATCGCATTGAACGGAAAGCCATTCTTCCAATATAGGATATAGAACTTCTTCTTTTATCTTTTTCGTATCTTTCTTGCCTGTCTGACTATTGTAAGAACTCCCAAAATTCAAATAATATCCTTGTTTCTTTCCACTACATGAAATCTTAGAATCAGAGTCGTTCGATAATACACTCATATATGTAGAAAGAGAACCAGAGGGAATCTCAAACACATTCGGATGTCCCTGCCTCAAAGCATTGTATTTCTTTAGTATATCCGGAGTCAACAAGGCTTTCTCAGGAGAGAAACTTTTCGCATTCTCAAGGATATAACTTACAACCAAGTCCACTTGCTGAGAACGGGAAAGATTGAGATTTGCTGCACTTGACAGGTCTGCAATCTTGTACATTTTACCACTTTGCCTTAAATTGTTTTCTTGTTCCATAATATTTTGTGCAATAAGCACTTTAAAGATTAGTGTTGATTGAAAATATATCCGTTTCTTGATTATTCAAAATGCTTTAATCCCACTTCCAGTATCATTCGTGCAAAATCTGTCCCGTTGATCATGCGCACATCGTGAGCAAATGCTTTTTGTTTAGCTTCATCGGTGTAGTTGTCGGCATGTGATATAACCCACATTTGGATATGATAATCCTCATTCGTATGGTTTGCTTTATATGCAATAATCTGCTCAACAGCCCATTCGTCAGTAACATTTTCATGTTTTTTGACTTGCACCATCACTGCGACTTTCAAAGCATCAAAATATGCAACTCTATCTGCATCGCCATCCTCCGACTTGTTTTCGTTTTGGGCTGGTTTAATGACTTCGTCAGCACCAATAGCCCACAAGTATTTTTCTACAAGGTGCTCATACGTGTAATGTTGAGCATAGTCGCTTATCGTCTTCTTGGCAATAGCCAATGTGGACTCTAATAACTCTTCATGAATACGGATTGGATGATGGTCTCGTCCACGCTCTATCGCATTATCAACACTTTCTCGCAAGTCATATATATCCGCATTGGTCTGCAATAGTTTCATGCGTGAATACAGCGGTTGGTCGGCGTAATCCTGGCGAGGAAGTTTGATCGCTAATGGTTCAACCTTTCGAAAGAAGCCTAAATCGATAAACACATCTTCGTTATCATAAAGCGAATAATATCCATTTTCATCCTTCGAAACATGTGCTCTCTTGCCATTCCAATCTCGCAAGTCACAAGGAGGAATAAGTTCACCTAATGACTGATTAGTATAAACCTTGTCATCTGCCACCCGATATATGCTAAACACACCCCAAGTAGGAACAACCACAATGTCTCCTTCTTTCATCTCAAGGAAACGCCATAGACTATTGCGATTACGCAAAGCCGGATATTCGCTCTCAAAATGTTTGACAAAGGTATTCCAATCGTGGCTGTCTTTCACAAAATCATCCCATGACAACGAAGCCCACCCTGTAGACAAGATCCCATGTTCAAACAGAAGCGGATGCGTTAGTTTTACCGCATTTTCTCCACCGGTTATTCGGTGTAACCAATATTGTTTTTCTCTTTCAGCCATATTGTTTTCTTTTCCCCTGTCCTCGTGTCGGGCACAACTTCTAAAAGTTGATATTTTGCGGTTACAGCCTAATCCAATAGCCAGTAACCATATTTCCTTACCTTGAAATATACGCGCACATGCGCGCTTGCATGGAAGCATAAATGGAATCCAATTCTTTTGTTAGTGCAATCTCATGTAATAATCAAACGTTACTATATCATGTCTATCTTTTGTAATAATGATAGGATTGCAGCCTTGATTCATGATGTCATCAAAAACACTCTGCTTATAACTTCTATCTTTCTTACCACTTATGTTACCAAATGCAATCAGTGGCCCTTTGTACAATTCAGCACGATGGTTGCCATCGGAGAAATGATGAGGAACCTGCTGCAAGCCTACACGATTATAGTACCCGCCCAATAATTTCTGTAGGCGCGAGAACTTGTCATCATCTTTAGCATTAAAGTCGCCCATGTATAAACAAGACAGCAACTTGCATCGTATTCCCAATGGGATCTGCACTCCATGGTGCGGATGCGGATATATGTCGCACCAACTATGGATATATCCGTGCGCTTCAAACGTATCCATATGGATGTCCATGTGTCTCCAATCGTGGGGGACATTTATGGAATCATCCGGGCCGGAATATACCGGCATTGAATAGTTGTTGTGCTGAGAAGAATCCTTTATCTCGAAAACTGTTTCGTAAATTGCTATAACCGCCTTAAGTCCGGCATTTTCGACAGCTTCGCGAACTTTGCTCCAATTGATCTTTCCGGCATCGTCAACTATACTGCCTGTAGGCACATGTTGCTGGAGCGCACCAATGATAGCATTACGCACGTCATCAGAACATGCATCCGCGTCCACAGGCTTATATATCCAGAATGCATTGTGACCGACAGGCAGCGGAACACGGATTGCCGAGCCGCTTGTAATGTCTCTGTCTAATCGCTCTAAATCAATCGGATCTATAGGAGGTTCACCATCATTTGGGACAACTTGCACAGTGTTTTCCACTTCTCCGTTTGCCAGTCTTAAAATAAATGACTGAACATCACTTTCGACATCTGCTCTGCTGTCATCACTTATTTCAGCGATGGGCACCTCTCCGTTTCTAACATCTTCTGGTATAGAATTATACAAGAACGCATCAAGCAACCTGCAATCAGACAGACTTGGTAAAACAAGTATCTTGATGCGAGGCAACAAGGTCGGCAGACCGTTAATATGATCGACATGCAGGTGAGAGACAAAGGCTATATCAATATCCTTTACGACAACTCCGTTAGGAGTCTTTTGACTTGGGAGGAAACTCTCTATCAACTGTTGCACGGTCTTTGGACTTGCATCGTTTGCGCCATTGGAAGTCTTTCCCCAACGTCGTCCGCTTCCGCAATCATAAATGGCAGTGAACACACGCTTGCCCGCATGATCATAGAAGCGTTCCGTATAGAATGCCCCGTGCCCCACCGGCCAAAATGTTCTGTCTAATCTAATGTCTGGCATATGTTTGTTGTTTTTATTGCTTAATTGTTGTTTTGTTGTTATGTTGTTTTTGCCCTATATGTTCGTACGCACGTATATATTATATTGTATTTGTTAGCTTATGTTTTCTTTGTTTTGTTTCTTCGTTTTGTCCAGTTCTCGCCGCTGTTCCGGCGAGCTTTATC
>CACZRD010000035.1 GCA_902783545.1 uncultured Bacteroidales bacterium | reverse complement strand
CAGTCCCTGGTATCCGCGATAGATACCTTTGGCTTTGATACCTTGTGCAATGCACGAACGTACGACCGCACGAATGGCGGCATTCATGCCCGGCGAGTCACCTCCTGAGGTGAGTACGCCTACGGTGTTGATTTTGTACTCCATATGATTAAAGTTTAAAGTTTGTCTCTTACTTGCTCCATTAGCCACAATGGTGTGGATGTGGCTCCACATATTCCTACTTTGTCCGCTTGGTGGCATTCGTCTATCAGTTCATCCTTCAGGTCATCCGGTGCTGTGAGGAAATAGCAACGCTCGTTGGCTTCTTTGCAATGACCGAACAGCACCGCTGCGTTCGAGCTCTTGGTTCCACCGACGAAGAGTACTATATCCTGTTCCCGGGCAAACTGCTTGAGCTGTTCCACTCGGTTGGCTACCGCTCTGCAGATTGTGTCGAAATATTCGAACGGAATAGCAGATTCGTCATTTTTAACTTTTAATTGTATCTTTTCTACCAGCCTGTGGAAATCTTCGACGGATTTCGTGGTTTGCGAGAAGAGATAGATAGGTCTTGAGAAATCGAGAGCTTCTGCCTCTTCGGGTTTCTCGATGACGATAGCGGTATTGTTTGTCTGTCCTTGCAGTCCTATGACTTCGGCGTGCCCGCGTTTGCCGAAGATCACTATCTGCGCCCGCGGTTCGTCATGTTTGTGGGCGTTGTAGGTGGCTGCTATGCGCTTTTGCAGACGTTTGACCACGGGGCAAGTGCCGTCAATGATCGTGTTGCCGTTCTGCTCGGCTATCCAGTAGGTAGATGGCGGTTCGCCGTGTGCGCGCAGCAGTACGCGTGCGTGGTGGATAGTACGCAGGTCGTCGTAGTCGATCGTCTCTAACCCCAGGTGCTCCAAGCGTTGCACCTCCTGACCGTTATGCACGATATCGCCGAGACAATAGAGCTGCCCTGTTTGCTGCAACTCGTTCTCTGCGCGCCGGATAGCGCCTGTCACACCTGCGCAGAATCCGCTATGGGAATCAATCGTTACTTGCACTTTTCGTCGAATATGCGATAGATGTGTTGCATCTGCTCTTCGCGTGTCATAGAGGAGTTATCCACGACGATGGCGTCTTCGGCTTGGCGCAGTGGCGACTCGGCACGGTGGGTGTCACGGTAGTCGCGGTCGTTGACATCAGCCAAGACATCTGCCATGACGGGCTGTTCGCCTTTCTCAATCAGCTCTTTGAAGCGTCGCTCGGCACGTACCTCAGGCGAGGCGGTGAGGAAGAGTTTGAGTTCTGCCTTGGGGAATACGACAGTGCCTATATCTCGGCCGTCCATCACGATGCCGCCGGCTTGCCCCATCTGTTGCTGTTGTGCCACAAGGAACCTGCGTACCTCGGGAATAACGGCAATCTGCGATGCAGCGTTGCCTACTTCGAGTGTGCGGATATGCTTCTCGACATCTTCGCCGTTGAGCGTGACGTGCTGTGTGCCGTCCGGCTGAATAGCGAAATCAATCCGAGTAAACTCTAGGATACTCTCGATATCCGTCGCTTTTCCGTCGCTTAATATCCCCTTGCGGATAGCCTGGAGAGCAACCGCGCGGTACATAGCACCGGTGTCGATATAACGATAGCCGGCATATTGCGCCAACTGCTTGGCGATGGTGGATTTTCCACAAGATGAATAGCCGTCAATGGCTACGATGATCTGTTTCATGAGTTATTTCATTAAACTGTTGACATCCATCGCGAGGCTGACCTGATAGGTGAAGTTCTGCTTCGACATCTGGCTCATCGCGAAGCCCAAGCGTAGCATCTTGATGCGTACGCCGACTCCGGCGGCAAAGCCTGCCAGCGAGCGTTGGTCTTGCAGGTTGAACTCCATGCGGCGGCGATGGTTGTAACTGATGGTGAGATAGAATCGCTCGCTCTTGGGCACGATATCTACTGCCCAGATCGTGTGACGCATCATCATGTCAAACCATCCGACAGGTTTGACCGGCAACTCGGTCTCGTTGAGCCGGCTGTAGCCGAGATCCCAGCTCTGGATGTTATGAATAGTGAGCGAGAACCGCAACGGTGCGTGCTTGACGCGGTAGTTGATACCAAGCTCAAGGTTGATAGGCAGCATCTCAAGGTGTTGCCCCGACTCGTCGGAGTGAAAACCTTTGAGTTGCCAACCGATGTTCTTTAGTGCCAACCCGATCTGTAGGGTAGTATCTTTCATCTGGAAGTGTGCTCCGACATCCGCGCCGAGGGCAAACGAACTGTACGACTCGTAGAACGACATCACCGGCTTGAGTGCCACACCGATAGTGAACATAGGTCCGAGTTGACGCGCGTAGGCTGCTTCCAGCAAGATATCGCGTGCGCCGAACGTGGCGCCGGTCAGCTCGCCCGAACTTTCGGCGTAACGCATAGTGCCATAGTCGAGGTAATGGATACCGCCGGCAAAATAGTCATGCTCGGTGAAGTTATAGCCATACATCGCGCTGCCAAAATGATTCGTGCCATAGTACGCGTAGCCTATCTGCACAATGTTGTGCGTCAGTGATCCGAGCAGGGCAGGGTTGGCGAACGCCGAACTGAGTTCGCCGTCGCGGATGGAGATGTTCTCTCCACCCAGCGCGTTCTGTCGCGCCGATACCGGCAGGTCAAGAAACGCAAATGTCGAACTACCGCTACCGACATACTGACCGCGCGTGGGTAACGCGGTCAGTAGTCCGGTAAGCAGTACTACAAGTCGTACTATGTTTCTGTCAATTCGCACGTCGCTCTATTTTAGCGGACTGTTTGTCCCATCACCGTGTAGGTCTGTGTGCCGCGGATGATGAACAACTGACCGTTGAGGAAGATCTTGGTTGCCTGATTGCCGGCTTTGATAGCATCCAAATCAGTACCGATGTCTCCGGTGATTTCCTCTTTGGTGTACCAAGTGCCTTCGTACTTGCCATCGGTGTTTTTATCCGCTGGTACGAAGTACGGTTTGTCAGCCTCCCACGTCAGATCAGCAGTCTGCTCTGATCCGTTGTTGAAGATGATATTAACATACTTCGCCGGGAACTTGTACGAGTAGATGTCATAGCCTTGCAGGTTGGCAACTACTCTCTTGGCCGCTCCGCTCGGTGTCGCCTCTTTCGTCACAGCCTCACCTGGCCATGCTTTGTAAGAGTCACCATCACCAAACCAAACATATGCATTTATAGTTTCCCAGTTAACGCTGTTGACGAAGTAAACAGTTACAGTCTCTCCCGGATCAACAGGTGTCGTACCGGTAGCGAACTTACCTTCGAGTTTGAAGATGGTCTTGTTATCCTTGATGGTG
>CACZRD010000034.1 GCA_902783545.1 uncultured Bacteroidales bacterium | reverse complement strand
ACGAGGGACGGAAGTCGTAACCCCACTGCGATATACAATGCGCCTCATCGACGGCTATCAGGCATATAGGCAGTTGGATGACGCGTCTCAGGAACTCCTCGCTCTCGAGTCGTTCGGGCGATACGTAGAGGAAACGGTACGGGCCATAGAGACAGTTGTCGAACGCCGTGCGCTGCTCGTCATAGCTCATGCCTGTATAGATCGCCGCCGCAAGGATCCCGCGCTGGCGGAGGTTAGCGACCTGGTCTTTCATCAGGGCGATGAGCGGCGTGACGACCAGACACAGTCCTTCCTGTTCGCTGTCGCCCGCCGCCATGACGAGTGTCGGCACCTGGAAACACAGCGACTTACCGCCGCCTGTAGGCAGCAGGGCGAGCGTGTCGTTGCCCGCCAGCACGGAGTCGATGATCTCCGCCTGCATAGGACGGAAAGCGTCGTAACCGAAGTACGTATGTAAGGCTTCAAGTGCGGTCATTGTTACCAGCGTTGGGGATTAAGCAGTCCGCCGATGAGGGCGATGAGGGCGTAATAGGGATAGACGAGTGCAAGCAGCAGCACATCGAGCGCGGCGAACCCTCTGCCGCGAATCAGGCTGCACGCCCACGGCAACCACAGCAGCACGCACAGCGGGCAGAGCAGTTGCAAGACAAGGAGGATCGTCACCAACGCACCAAACCGCCGGATATCCGGGTCGGTGTACTGCGGTGCCTTACCTGCCCAGCGCATCCGTTGCCTAAGTAAGGCGCGTAGTGTCGGCTGTGCGGTGACGACAGCCGTCATGTTCTCCGCCTCGCTGACGGCGATCTTCTTGTGCATGCGCTTGCAGTACTCCAAGAGGAACATATCATCGCCACTCGGTATCTCGGGATGCAGATGCGGCTCAGCCTGAAGCCACACATCGCGCCGCACGATCAGGTTCGCTCCGCTGCAGAGGATCGGCGTGCCGCGCTGCGCCATGCGGATGGTGAGTTGCTGCAAGGCGGCGTACTCGATGACCTGCAGGCGTTGGATGAGAGGGTGAGAGGATGAGGGGGGGAGAGGGCTCCCGACCATCTTAAGCGGCAGGATCAGCAGGTCGGCGTCACCGAGTGCAGTCAGTGCCTCGGCATCGGTGGCTGCGGGACGGATGATATCATCGTCGTGCAGCCAAACAACATCCGATTCAGCAGCGTGAATGAGCAGGTGCAGGGCGTGTTTCTTGCCCTTGCCTTCGTCGTTCACGCCGCGGATGGGAGTGATATGTGCCAGGGTATTAGCCATTAACCATTGGCCATTAGTCGTTAGTGAGCAGATGAGCGTCTTGCCATGAGGCGATGGTCTTACGGGCATCGGCGAGCGCCTGCTCGGGCGATACCTCGTACTCGGCAAGAAGGAGGTCGGCAAGGGTCTGTTCGTCAAACGACTCCTTGTCAGCCACATTGCGCCACAGGTAAGCAGCACTCTCGTTGAGCGTGATCATCGCGTTGAAGTTCACAAGCTCCACGCTCTCCGCTATGAGCAGATACTCATTGCCCAGCGGACGTAAGGCGAATCCGGGAATAACTTTCATATACAAGTGTGTCTATAGATTTTCAGTAATATTCTTCGTGCGTATTTCAAATGTCGCCAAAGCCATGCGCGGGTGAGGGGTTTGTTGCGGCCTTTGGGTGAGTGGATAGCTACGACCTTAGCCAGCACCTGCGCCCGGGTGCAATGCTCCGTGCCGATAAGATTGCCATCGCCCATGAGCGTCAGCGCGTCGCCCTCAATGGCATAGATACGATGCAAGACGTAATGCTGCTGTTGGATCTCCGCAAGCACGATGTCGCCGACCTGCAGGTCAGCAGGCTTGACGAGCGTGACGTTGTCCACGCCACCCTCGATGAACGGGCGCATGCTCGCGCCGGTAGGCGTGAACTGCACCTGTCTGCCCTCATTGACCAGACGTACGATCTCGGGGATGAATATCTCGTTAGGTAACTGCATTTACCATTTACCATTTACCATTACTTCGTAGCCTCGTAACAGAGTCTTGCTGCTGCTTTGTCGGGCAGGCAGCGGAGTTTGAGCATCGGCACGCCGAGCACGATGCGGCTGATCGTGTCGTGCAGACCGTCCATCGCCTCATGCAGCACCTTCATGCCGGAGCATGACGACAGCATATACGCATACGCCTGCGCCGGAGCAAGAGGCTGGATCTCGTTCTGCGGGGCTTGTTCGAGTTGGACGATAGCCGCCACGGGCACGCGTTCGTTGCGGTAGCAAGGCGTCTTACCCGACCACGGCGAGCCGTACACCCAGATCTTCCCATCCTGATCGACACGTAGCACGGGGTTGTCGTCGTTGAGCAGGTAGGCGGTGTGGTACTGCGCGAGCCACTGGCGTGCGTGCGTGGACTTGCCGGTGCCCGAGTGCCCGAGGAAAAGCCGTGCCTTGCCCTCATGCACGACGACCGAGGCATGCATCTCAAGGATACCCTTATGCGCTGTGGCGAACGCGAAGAGCAACATCACGGCATTGTCGATAGCGAAGCGCAGGGTGACACGTTTCAGATCAGCGAGCACGGTAAGCGTTGCGCGACGGAAATCCGCACTCATGCGTATCTCGCAGCAGGTAGGTGCCTTGGCGAGTTGCGCCACGCGGAAGAGCCAGCCCCCTTCACCCTGCTGCGCGTTGCTTGTAGGGAACCCGCCGCCTTCTGCACGATAGACCTCGATACGCGGCATATCGTCCTGGGTGTTGTCGGTAAAGAAGTGCTCATAACCGACCACCTCGCCGAAGCGCTCGACGGACTCCATCGTGACGGCAAAACACAGATCGCTGTCAGCATACGCCTCGTCAGCCACACGGAACGGCGCGAGGTTAGATGCCGCCATCAGCCAGCGCTCGTCGCCGCTGATACTGAACAGTTGTTCCGCTACGCGGAAGAGATACCTGTTTGTCATTGGTAATTTGTTATTTGTCATTTTTTCGCGTAGTAGGCTGCTTGGTTGGGGTCATTTTTATCCCGCTCCAGGTGTTCGGCTATACGCCGCTGACCGCCACGGAGCAGGAAATAACAGAACACGTAGAACGCTATCACGAGCAGCCCGGTCAGTATCGTTCCGAGGCTCGCCATGAACAGCAGACCGTCGTAGATCGTGTGCAGCGTCACCGGCACCCAGATGATGCGCGAACGCTCGCGCCACGACATATCGCCGAAGTACAACATCGAGTAGAAGTAGCCCATAGCCACGGCGAACATGAAGTGCCCGGGCACAGCGAAAATAGCACGTTGCACGGCTACAGACTCCCATGCGTCGATATTACCGAGCAGGTAGATGATGTTCTCCGTTCCGGCAAATCCCATACCCACACAACAGGCATAGACTATACCGTCAAAACGCTCGTCAAAATAGGGATTGTTCCGCAGCAGCAGCCAGAGCATAAGCAGTTTGACAAGTTCCTCGGGCACGGCTGCGCCGATGAACGCCTTCCATAGTGCCTCACGGAACCCGTGCGGTTCGGGCGCGAGCCCCAACGCACCGATGAGTGACTCCAGCGCTATCGCCAGGCCGGCAGATATAACGCCGTACACCACGCCGCGAACGATATACGAGAGCGGCTCACGCTGGTACTTGTCTTTCAGCCAGATGAACACCACCAACGCGATGGCGGGTAAGATGGCTGCTGCGATGATTACGTAAAGATTGCTGTGCATTTGTGATT
>CACZRD010000033.1 GCA_902783545.1 uncultured Bacteroidales bacterium | reverse complement strand
TTTTACGCACCCAACAGTCCCACATTCCCGCCGAGCGGTAAGAACTACAAACATTTCTACGGCGGGATGTTCACGGAAATCTATCGGGGAATGAGAAAATTAACGATATAAGGGAAAAAGTGAGGGAATAATTTGCAAATGTGGGATTTTTTTCGTATCTTTGTGGGCGGAAATTGTGAATGGTGAAAATTTGAATTGAACGATATGAGTAATGAAATGGATGACGAGTGCCGTATTCGGCAAACGAGTTCGAACAGTACAATAGACATATATATCGGCAGCAAACCTGCTGACGAGTTTGATGTGTGTCTTGACCGGTTCCTGCAAAACGAGAATAGTCGCGAACGCGAGATCAAGGTCGTGGAGATGATCAGCAAGCAGGAGTATCTCGACCAGCTCAAGCCTTATGAGATCGGCTCGTGGGGAGACATCTTCGTTTCCTCAAGCATCCATTACCATGCGCCGGACGAGCAGACGGAATCCGATGAAGAAAAGAACGTATTCACGCAGGTGCACGGCAATATAATCCGCTGGTCGGCGGTGTTCGACTGCGATGAAGAGACGTTCTGCCAGTTGTTCCTGTACATCTTCCACCGCGACGGGCAAGGGAATATCCGCAAGATCCCATATGAAGACCTTCATCTTGATGTGAAGTTGACTGCGGGCATGAGAGACCGCTACAGCGTCGACGTTAACATCTACGGTCAAGACGGTTTGTCGCCGGAGTGCGGACGGTATTACATGGTTATGCTGGGGCGCCCGAACGTGAATACAGTGATGTACGAGCCTATTATAGTGTCGATGAACATCGTGGCAGCTAACGGCAAGATTGCTCCGGCACGCACGCAGATGGTAGGCATGGAGAGCATCGAGCAACAGATGAATGCGATCGCCAAACAAAAACTTTTCAACGACCAGCGGCAGGCAATGAATATGCCTGTGTTCCCGATCAATCTGCATGCTGCCGTGATGGGCGAGAGAGGATCGGGTAAGAGCGCTTTTGCGCATGTGTTGTACGAGTTCTACCGAAAGAACGGGTTGATAGGCGACGGTATGCTGCATATCATCGACGCCTCACGATGGCTGAACATCTCCGAGAGTGACACTCCTGTAGGCGAGGATATGACCAAGGCGCGTAACGGGCTGCTGTACATAGAGAACGCCGCCGCGATGATCTCCACAGACACGCGGGGGAATAACGAGTATGCCGTACAAGCACTGGTACGCCAATTGCGTGACAACACCCACAACACCACAGTGGTGCTTGCCGACACGATGGAGAATCTGACCGGGTTACTCAACACCGCTGACCTCAAGTCGTTCATTGGGCAGACCTACCACCTGCCGTCACTGAGTCTTGACCAGATGCTTGAAGTGGCGGAGAAGGAGTGCCGTCAGCGGCACTTTACGCTGAGCGGAAACGCCAAGAAAGCGCTACGCGCCTATCTCGGAACGCAGGTACATGCTACTGCCGCCGATGTGGTGGAGGTAATCGAAGCAACGCTGATGAATATGTCCGCCCGAGTGGTGAACGCCTCGGAGCAACTGTTCGAGAAACCCGAATACCTGAGCGAGATCCGTGCAGAGGATATACCGCAACAGCAAGTGAGCCGCTATGACGAATCAATAGGCAAACTGCACAACATGATCGGACTCAAGCGGTTGAAATATACGATTGAGTCGCACCTGAGTCTGGTGCGTTTTGCCCAGCTGCGTCACCAACACGGCTTGACAGCCGCTATGCCGCCGTTGCACATGATCTTTACCGGCAACCCCGGCACGGGCAAGACAACCGTAGCAGGTCTCTTAGGAGAGATATATGCTTCGCTTGGCATACTGAAGACCGGCAAGGTCATCCGGGCGGATCGCAAATCGCTAGTAGGGAAGTACATAGGCGACACCGAGGACAACACCAAACGTGTGCTGCAGCAGGCGCACGGGAATATCCTGTTCATCGACGAAGCGTATAATCTGGTGGATAACACCGAAGAGAAAAAAGACTACGGACCGAAGGTCATCGACTGCCTGATGGACGAACTGGGCAAGGAGCATACCGACATGATCATCATCCTTGCCGGCTATCCCGATGAAATGGACACCCTGCTCAAATCGAACAAAGGCCTGCATTCGCGATTCCCCTACACCTTCCATTTTGAGGACTACAACGAGGACGAACTCATAGAGATCGCCCGCCAGACAGCCGGCCAAAGCGGCTATATATTTTCGCCGGAAGCCTTGCTGCGTTTGGGCGAACTTGTACATCGCGAAGTGGAGCGCAGTGCGGCGCACGAGCAGAAACACTTCGGCAACGCACGATTCATCACGCGCCTCATCTCCACGCAGATCATCCCGAACATGAGCAGGAGAGTATTGGGCAGTGAGGTAGCTGACGCTGCGGGAAGTGAGAACACTGACGATCTGCAACGTCTCTCGCGCATTGAGGCGGCAGATATACCCCGCACGGCGCAGAACACAGATTTTGCTATCAACGAAGCACTTATCAGCCGTACGTTTCAGCAGTTGGATCAGATGGTAGGCATGGCAGACGTCAAGCGGGCGCTGCACGACCTGGTCGGTGCAGCGCGTGCACGGTGGCAGGCTAACGGCGATGTGCTTGACACCATCCCGCTGCAGTGGACATTCACCGGTAGTACGGGTACGGGTAAGAGCTCGGTGGCTAAACGGCTGGCAAGTCTGCTGCATGCCTTCGGGCTGATCAACTCCGACAGGATGACACAGTTGCGTATGGCGCAAACAGATAACAACACGTGGAGCGCCTACGAGATCGACAAACTGTTGCGTGACACGATGAAGCAAGCCGGACAGGGACTGCTGTTCATCGACCTCGATGATGTCGCTAACCAGCATATCGACATACGCTGGCTGCGCTGCAAACTCACCTCGCTCACTGCGGAGATGCCGGGCTCGTACGCGTTTGTCATTGCTGTGGATGACAAGCGTCTTGCGCCGCAACCGATAGATATGCCGCTCAGCACGTCCGTCATCCATTTTGCCGACTACACCGCCGACGAACTGATGGCTATCCTCGTGCAACGCCTCAGCAGACACGGCTACACCCTCACCGACGAGGCAAGCAGCCTGCTGGGCGAGCATATAGCCCGCCTCTGCCGCAACAAGAGCTGCGGTTACGCCAATGCCCGCACGATGAAACACCTGTTCACCGCACTCACCTCTGCTGCCGAACTGCGCTTGGCACTTACCTCTGCTGCCGAACTATCCCCGGCAGATACAGGACAACCAGGAACACCCGTTGCCATCACCCGCGAGGATGTCGATTCCTTCCCGTGGAACCCGCTGCCGGCGAA
>CACZRD010000032.1 GCA_902783545.1 uncultured Bacteroidales bacterium | reverse complement strand
GCCGCTGAGTTGCACCTTGCCGTTTGCCTCGGCAGGCAGTAGCAGCAGTTCGCCTTCGGTGAACGGTACAGACTTGCCGTCCGCCAGTTCGGTGACGGCTCCTTCGCCCTCGATGCAGATGAAGCAGACGAAGCTGTCCAGCCCGCTGTAGTCGCGCACGACAGGCCGGTCAATTAGGAGCAGGTTGGTTGTGAAGTAATCGCAGCTGACTATCGTTGACGGCTCATTGCGGGTGCGGTCATAGTGCACGCGATAGGTGTCATGTACGGTGTAGTCGATGCTCTCCGCTGCCCGCTCGGTATGCAGCTGTCGCGGGTTGCCGTCCTTATCGACGCGGTCGTAGTCGTAGATGCGGTAGGTGGTATCGGAGGTCTGCTGTATCTCGCACAGCCGGCACCCGGCACCGATAGAGTGGATGCGTCCGGCAGGGATGAAGAAACTGTCGCCATCGCGCAACTCGTACTCGGCGAGTGCGTCGATGATCGTCTTGTCGGCAACCATCTGCCGATAGGTCTCCGGCGTGAGTTGCTTGCTCAGGCCGCAGTAGAGCTTGGCATCCGGTGCGGAGGGCATAGCGTACCACATCTCTGTCTTGCCGAAAGGCTCGCCGTACTTCTGCGCGAGCGCGTCAGACGGATGCACCTGGATGCTCAGATCGTCGCGCGCGTCGATGAACTTGATCAGCAGCGGGAACGTATCGCCGTAACGATTGAAGACGTGTCTGCCCACGAGGCGTTCCTTCTGCTCGCAGAGCATGTTCCATATATTCTTGCCGGTCTCGATGCAGGTGCTGTCACGCCCCGGGTAGGCGGAGAGTATCCACTGCTCCGCGCCCCAGATCATCGGTCGGTCGATAGGATAGAAGTGATAGATCATACGGGATTAACGTTTGTCGTCGAGCGACGAGTGATAGTGATAATCTGAGAAGTCGCGTTCACCTTTCTCGCGTCGCTCGGATGCGAGATGTATGCGCCGCCGGAGGTTGCCGTCCAGCCAGCCTCGTTGCCAGCAGAGGATGAGCAGCCAGCCGAAGAGCATGCCGCCGAGGTGAGCGAAGTGCGCCACATTGTCGCCGGCGAAGTTAGCCAAGCCCGCAAACAGCTCGATAACCGCGTACACCATGACGAATATACGCGCGCGTATGGGCACGGGTATAAATAATAGGTACAGGGGCGTATCGGGGAAGAGCCATCCGAAGGCGAACAGGATGCCGAACACGGCTCCGCTGGCGCCGATCGTGACAGCCACATGTCCGGGCATGAATGCCATCCACACCAGCTCCTGAATGATAGCGGCACCTACACCGCAGACGAGGTAATAGGTGAGGAACTTGCGCTCGCCCCACTCGTGCTCTAACGCAGGACCGAACATCAGAACGGCGAACATGTTACAGAAGATATGCGTGAAGTCCGCGTGCATGAACATATATGTGAACGGCTGCCACAGGTGGAACGAACCACTCTGGGTAGCGAATGCCGAAAACGACCAGTTCATCAATCCAAACCACTCAATGATATGTACACCGTAACGCTGCAAAAGTACGTCAAGAAGCCAAACGATACCGTTGGCAAGCAGAATATTCTTCGTTACTACAGGTAGATTTCTCATGTCAAATTCTATAAAACACCACTAAAATACGTACAATTTTCGTGCTAAAGAGCAAAAAAACGAAAAAATATGCCATTTTGACGCATTTTTTCTGCAAAATATTTGCTATATTGAAAAAAATGTTGTACCTTTGCAGTGTTAGTACGGGATAATCCCGCCAAATTAAACGTTTAATTAATCTAACTATCGTTATGAACAAAGGTGAACTCGTTGCTGCTGTTGCAGTAAAAGCTGAGATTTCGAAGGCAGCAGCCGCAAAGGCAATTGACGCTGCTATGGACGCTGTAGCTGAGGCTCTGAAGAAGGGCGAGGCTGTACAACTCGTTGGTTTTGCAACGCTGAAGGTTGCTGAGAAGGCAGCTCGCAAGGGTATCAACCCTGCAACCAAGCAAGTTATTGACATCCCTGCAAAGAAGGCTGTTAAGTTCAAAGCCGGCGCTAAGCTCGCTTTCTAATCTTGCGCGTTCAAAAGAATGAGTTATCCGCAAGGGTAACTCGTTTTTTTTGAACATACTGTATGATTACTGAATACTGACAACTGAAAACTTATTACTTAATATGAAGAATATTATACTATGCGGCGCTCCCGGGTGCGGTAAGGGCACGCAGGCGGAGTTTATCGTAGCCCATTACGGCTTGCTGCACTTGAGCACGGGGCAGATGATGCGTAGTGAAGCCGCGTCGGGCAGCGAACTGGGCAAACTCATCGAGTCGTACACCGCACAGGGACATCTTGTGCCTGACGATATCACGCTCCGTATGCTGGAGGAGTATATTGACAAGTTGCCCGCCAATACCAAGGGACTGATCTTCGACGGTTTTCCGCGTACGCTTAACCAGGCAGTACAACTGGAGCGTCTGATGAAGAAGCGCGGCGACGAGACGGCAATCTTGATTGACATCAACGTGCCGGAGGACGAGCTCATCCGCCGCCTCATCGAGCGCGGGAAGATAAGCGGTCGTGCGGACGACAATCTGGAAACGATCAAAGAGCGCCTCGTTGTCTATCACGAGCAGACGCGTCCTGTGGACGACTACTACGAGCTGCATGACAAGTACGCGCGTATTCAGGGCTTGGGTACGATCAGTGAGATCTTCGGCCGTATCAGCCGCATATTGAACAAGATATATTAAGATCCGCCATTATGGCGGATGCATGAACGGTTATGGCATCGAACTTTATAGACTACGTCAAGATATACTGCCGCTCGGGTAAGGGCGGTGCAGGCAGTCTGCATTTCCACCGCGCGAAGTATGTGCCCAAGGGCGGTCCTGACGGCGGTGACGGCGGTCGTGGCGGGCATATCATCCT
>CACZRD010000031.1 GCA_902783545.1 uncultured Bacteroidales bacterium | reverse complement strand
TTTCAAAAGTATGGTCCATTAGCTCAACTGAATAGAGTACCACACTACGGATGTGGGGGTTGCAGGTTTGAATCCTGCATGGATCACTCGCCTTCGGCAAATCGCGCTAACAGATGGCGCCCGGCGCCATAAAGCGCACGATTGTCTCGGAAACAACAAAGAACGACGTCAAGGGAAACTTTAGCGGAGTTCTTTTTTTTATCAAGAAGATGACTACACAGGAGTTACAGACCATCAAACAACGTTTTGGAATCATTGGCAGTTCGCCAATGCTGGATCGGGATATAGAGATAGCTGCGCAAGTGGCTGTCACCGACTTGAGTGTACTGATTACCGGCGAGTCGGGTGTGGGTAAGGAACATTTTCCGCAGATCATCCATGCTTGTTCGCCACGGAAGCACGCAAAGTATTTCGCCGTGAACTGCGGTGCAATCCCTGAAGGAACGATAGACAGCGAGTTGTTCGGCCATGTGAAAGGCGCCTACACCGATGCCCGTGCGGAGCGGAAAGGCTACTTTGAGGAGGCTGATGGCGGCACGTTGTTTCTGGATGAGGTAGGCGAGTTGCCTCTGCCTACGCAGGCGCGCTTGTTGCGTGTGTTGGAGACCGGCGAGTTTATCCGAATGGGCTCGTCAGAGGTACAGAAGACCTCTGTGCGCGTTGTGGCGGCCACGAACCTCGACATGAAACGTGCCATAGCCGAAGGGCGATTCCGGGAAGATCTGTACTTCCGACTGAATGCCGTAGAGATTCGCGTGCCCGCATTGCGCGAACGAAAAGAGGATATACCGTTGCTGTTCAGGAAGTTCACGTCGGACTTCACGAACAAGTACGCAATGCCGCGTGTACAACTGACCGAGGAAGCGACGCGCCTGCTGAAGAACTACTACTGGTACGGCAATGTGCGGCAGTTGAAGAACGTGGCGGAGCAGATCTGCGTGTTGGAGACAAACAGAGAGATAGCAGCCGATACACTGCGGAAATATCTGCCGCAGAACGAACAGGAGCAACAGCTCACGCTGTTTGGCGCAACGCAGAACATGGGCGGCGATCCGTACATGAACGAGCGCGAGTTATTATATAAGGTATTGTTCGACATGAAACGCGACATTGCAGAACTCAAGCATCAGATGGCAGCTGCGACAGGCGGTTCGCCGATGCCTACATCGAGTACTGTCGTACCCACGGGGAATATTATGCCATATGCCGAGCATCAGGAAGCTGAAGAGCAAGAGGCTGAGGTTATACCGTTCAGCAGTCAGCAATCAGCCAGCAGCAATCAGACTGACGAACCGCTGACCATGGGCGACGCCGAGGAAGCAATGATCAAGAAAGCCTTGGAGCGTCATGGCGGCAACCGAAAAGAAGCCGCTGCTGAACTTGGTATCAGCGAAAGGACATTGTACAGGAAAATCAAGAGTTTTGAATAGAAATACATAAGTAGTATCTTACGTGAAGAATATACGGAATTTTTGCATTATAGCGCACATTGACCATGGCAAGTCAACGTTGGCGGATAGGATGTTGGAGATAACCAACACCGTTGACGTGCGTCAGATGGAGAACCAAGTGCTTGATGATATGGATCTCGAGAAGGAACGCGGCATAACCATCAAGAGTCACGCTATTCAGATGGCGTACAAAGGCTATACGCTTAACCTGATTGACACCCCGGGGCATGTGGACTTCAGTTATGAGGTCAGCCGTTCTATTGCTGCGTGCGAAGGTGCGCTGCTGGTGGTTGATGCCTCGCAAGGCGTGCAGGCACAGACAATCTCAAACCTGTACATGGCACTGGAACATGACTTGGAGATCATCCCCGTGATGAACAAGTGCGATATGGAGAGCGCAATGCCGGACATGGTCGAAGATGAGATTGTCGAACTGCTCGGCTGCAAACGTGAGGAGATACTGCGATGCTCGGCTAAGACCGGCGATGGCGTGGAAGCCATATTGGATGCAATCATCGACCGCATTCCTGCACCGCAGGGTGATCCGAACGCTCCGCTGCAATGCCTTGTGTTCGATAGTGTATTCAATTCGTTCAGAGGAATCATCGGTTACTACAAGGTGGTGAACGGCACAATGCGCACGGGCGATAAGGTGCGGTTCTTTAATACCGGTAAGGAATACGACGCGGACGAAATAGGCATTTTAAAACTCGACATGCAGCCCACGAAAGAGATTAGCGCAGGCAATGTAGGCTATATCATTTCCGGCATCAAGACCTCGAGCGAGGTGAGGGTAGGCGATACGATTACGCACGTGGCTCGCCCCTGCGAAAAGGCGATTGAGGGATTTGAGGAAGTCAAACCGATGGTGTTTGCCGGTGTGTATCCCATTGAGGCAGAAGATTATGAGAATCTGCGTGCATCGCTGGAGAAACTGCAACTCAATGATGCGTCGCTGAGTTTTACACCGGAGTCGTCGGTGGCTTTGGGATTCGGATTCCGTTGCGGATTCTTGGGACTGCTACACATGGAGATTATCCAAGAGCGACTGGACAGAGAGTTTGATATGGATGTCATCACCACCGTGCCGAACGTAAGTTACAACGTGTATCTGAAAGGCGGCGCGATGAAAGAGGTACATAACCCTGCGGGGATGCCGGATCTGACGGAGATAGACCATATCGAAGAGCCGTATATCCGCGCGTCGATTATTACGACGAGTAACTTCATCGGCAATATCATGACGCTGTGTCTGGACAAACGCGGCGAACTCGTCAAACAGGAATATATATCCGGCAACCGAATGGAGCTACTATTCGACATGCCGCTGGGCGAGATCGTGATTGACTTCTATGACAAGCTCAAGAGTATAAGCAAAGGCTACGCCTCATTTGACTGGCACCATAACGGATTCCGTCCGTCGAACCTTGTGAAGCTCGATATACTGCTCAACGGCGAACAGGTGGATGCCTTATCAACCTTGACGCACCGAGACAATGCGGTGGATTTTGGCCGCCGTATGTGCGAGAAGCTCAAGGAGTTACTGCCGCGTCAACAGTTCGATATAGCTATTCAGGCTGCCATCGGCGCGAAGATCATCGCCCGTGAGACGGTTAAGCAGGTTAGAAAAGACGTGCTCGCCAAGTGCTATGGCGGTGACGTGAGCCGTAAGCGCAAGCTGCTTGAGAAACAGAAACGAGGCAAGAAACGTATGAAGCAGATTGGCAATGTCGAAGTGCCACAGAAAGCGTTCCTCGCGGTGCTGAAGTTGGATTAGGAGTAAAGGAGTGGAGGAGTAAAGGAGTAAAGACTATTTTGAAGGCGACAGAGGAATATATCAAGGAGCATTTCGAGTTGTACAATCGTGCGATGTTTGGCGGAACATTACCTGTTCCGCCTATTCATTTAACGAACGCGCGCACGTACATGGGAATGATGACCTGCCGGAAACGGGTAGGGCTGTTTGGCAAGAAACACTTCTCGAACTTCGCGCTGCGTTTTAGCAAACGCTTTGACTTCACGGAGCAAGAACTACAAGACACGCTCATCCATGAGATGATCCATTACTATATCAGTTACAATCAGTTACAGGATAGTTCTGCGCACGGACAATTGTTCCGGCAGATGATGGATGAGATCAATCAGAAGTATGGCCGGCATATAACGATCTCGCACCGCAGTTCGAAAGAGGAACGGCTGCAGGTCATTGGCAACCGACCTCGTCCGCGCGTGTTTGCCATCATAGAGATGAACGGAAAACACTTCATCAAATCCGTGCCGCGCATTGCCATGCGCATAAGAACAATGCACCGGTGGTTACTCTCTGCACCGGAGGTGAAAAGCGTGCAATGGTACTATTCCATCGACCCGTATTTTGCAATCTATCCTTCATCGATGGGAAGACATGTGCAGCGAATTGACCTAAACGAGATCCAACCGCATCTATTGAACGCTACGCCGCTCGGCGAGGAACTTACTCTTCCGTAAGCGCACTCAAAAACTGACAATTTGGCAGTTGATGAGTGCGTCTTCTATTCCAAATGACATGGTTTTGGCAGATTTTGGCAGTCCAAATGCCCGTTTGGGTGTTTGGCATAGCGTTTGCACATAATTAGGTGAACGCGATTCATTGTGTGAGTCGCTGAACAGCATCGACCAAGTTTGGCCGATATAGTATAACGAAAATTTAAAAACCTAAGAATATGAGTAAGATTATTGGAATTGACCTGGGAACAACAAACTCCTGCGTCGCAGTTATGGAAGGCAATG
>CACZRD010000030.1 GCA_902783545.1 uncultured Bacteroidales bacterium | reverse complement strand
CCGTTTGCGAAAGTAGCCGTTGACGGCATTCGCGAGGTGATAGAGGGCGCAGGTTACGAGTTGGCGCTCCTGGAGAAATATACTGACAAGAAGCAACTGCTTGATGCAGTAGCCGACGCCGATGCACTGATCATCCGCTCGGATATTGTGGATGCCGAGGTGCTGGATGCTGCCAAGCAGTTGAAGATCGTTGTGCGTGCCGGCGCCGGTTACGACAACATCGACCTCGACGCCGCTACAGCCCACAAGGTCGTAGCAATGAATACCCCGGGGCAGAACAGCAACGCAGTAGCCGAACTGGCACTCGGTTTGATGGTTTACGCCGTGCGTAACCTCTATAACGGCACGAGCGGCACGGAGCTCAAGGGCAAGAAACTCGGTATTCACGCCTTCGGCAATGTAGGTCGTAACGTAGCCCGCATCGCACAAGGCTTCGGCATGGATGTCTATGCTTACGACGCATACTGCCCCGATGAGGCGATGGTAGCTGCAAACGTCACCCCGCTCCACTCGGCAGAGGAACTATACAAGACCTGCAACATCGTCAGCCTGCATATCCCCGCCACCGCCGAGACGAAGCAGAGCATCAATCACGACCTCGTCAACCTCATGCCGAAAGGCGGCGTGCTGGTCAATACCGCCCGCAAAGAGGTGATTGACGAAGAGGGACTGATCACCCTGATGCAGGAGCGTACCGACCTCAAATACATGACGGATATTATGCCGGTAGCTGATGCGAAGTTCCGCGAACTGTTCGAGGGACGCTACTTCGCAACACCGAAGAAGATGGGCGCACAAACCGCTGAGGCAAACATCAACGCCGGTATAGCTGCCGCGCGACAGATTGTGGATTTCATTCAAAACGGCAACAAACGTTTCCAAGTCAACAAATGAGCAGAAGGATAACATACTTGTGGCTGCTGTTGCTATGCGCGATGCCGATGATGGCATTACATGTGCAGCCTGTAGGCGAACCGGATAAGGATTACACATTCGTTGACAACAACGGCGACACGATCTATATCTTCGCCGGTGAGATCAGGATGCGTTCGTCGAACGGAAGTGCCATCAATTGGTACGATGCCACTAACGATCAGGTCATAGCATCCGGTGCAGAAGAGATTTATCCTTACGACGGCGGTTACTACACCCTGCAGAACGGCGAGAAAGAGTACTTCTACGTCTTTTCGTACAAGAACTACAAAGCCGACGCGTCTAACTGGTCATTGAGCGTGGAACCGAAATGTGAGTCAACAATCCTGACGCTGACAGGCACACTGCCCCAACCGCTCACCTACGTTATCCCGGACGGTCGGACACGCACCGTGCCACGTACCTGTACAATCTCGTACACCGACCTCTCGTGGAACGATGGCGATATGCATTGGCAGGATTCAGCAGCCGTAGAGACCCACGATTTTCCAGACACACGTTTCACCCTACCCGCCATCTACCAGGCGACAGAGATCACACTCACGGCGGATAATATCGCACGGGCGCTGGGCTTGGACACTGCGTCTGTCACCACCGAACTGACGACGCCGATAGCCGTCAAGTCGCACGTGACCAGCCGCACAGAGGTGCGTGGCAAGAAACAGGAAAACGAACTTGGTCGACCGACAGACGAATCGGTGCTCGAGGGATCGGCACAACTGCGCATTCAGTTCTATAGCAATCCTACGCCCGCAGCGACATACTTCAGTTGGCACATCTATCAGGGCACCCAACTCATCTTCACCCGCAATGACGAGGATGTGTTTGAGGCATTCAGCGAACCCGGCTCATACCGCGTGATCAGTACGGTAACCGGCACGATGTGTCCGTGCGAGACATGCAACCAGGACTCGACGGAGATAAAAGTCAGCATCGCCGAATCCGAATTGCGCGTGCCGAATGTGTTCACACCAAACGGCGACGGTCTGCATGACGAGTTCCGCGTACAATACCGTTCGCTGGCTGAGTTCCACTGCTGGGTGTATAACCGCTGGGGCAAACTCGTCTATGAATGGACGGATCCCGCCAAAGGCTGGGACGGCACGATCAACGGTAGCCCGGCTGCCGAGGGAGCGTACTTCTACGTGATCCGTGCTCGCGGCACAGACGCCGACCCCAAGCAAGGCTATACAACCAAAGGCGCTTACCGACGCGCACAACTCAAGAACGAAAAGATGACCGGCATCTACCAGTTGTCGGGCGACATCAACCTGATCCGCGGCAAAAGCAAATAACCACCTTGGCAGCAAGCACACTGACATATGAACAAGTGATGCTGCAACTCAAGCAGCAGCAATACAAGCCTGTGTATCTCCTCTATGGCGATGAGCCTTATTATATTGATAAGGTGACGGACTACATTGAGGAGAATGTGCTGGACGAAGCCGGCAAGTCGTTCGATCAGGTTGTGCTGTACGGCCGCGACCTCTCGGAAGCAGGCATCGGCGAAGCTGTGATGCAGGCACGAGGGTTTGCGATGATGGGCGGTTACAAGGTTGTCATCGTCCGCGAGGCACAGATGATCAAGAAGTGGCAGGCGCTGGAGCAATATGTCGCACAGCCGCAGCCGCAGTCGATTCTGGTCATTGCCTGCAAATCCGGCACAGCGCCGAAGATTCCCGCCTCGCCGCATGTCGCAATGATGCAGTCCACGCCGCTACGCGATTACCAGGTGGCTGGTTGGATAACGCGTTATATCGACGAGTGGAACAAATCCCAAGCAGCGCAAGCCAAGGAAGACCGCGTGACCATTGATCCGAAGGTGACGCAGATCCTTGCCGACAACCTCGGCACGAACCTGCAGCAGATAGTCCTCTCGCTGGAGAAACTTGTCAACGGTCGTCCGGCAGGTGTGAACGTCATTGACGCCGCCCTCGTGGAGCGGAACATAGGCATCAGCAAGGACTTCAACGGCTTTGAGCTGCAAGACGCTCTCATCACGGGCGACGCACTGAAAGCCAACCGCATCGTACGTTACTTTGCCTCGTCGAAAGACCACCCTATTCAGAAAGAACTGCCGCTGCTGTTCGGTTTCTTTGCAAACCTGATGCTCTATCACTACCTGCCGAACAAGAACGACGAGCGCGCCGTGGCTGCCGTGCTGAAGATCAACCCGTTTCTGGTCAAGAACTACGCACGTGCTGCACAACGCTACAGCGCCGGAAAGACGTTCCGAATCATATCCTACTTCCGCGAGACAGACGCACGCAGCAAGGGTATAGGCACCGGCACAGCAACGGATATCGACCTTTGGAAAGAACTAATTTACAAAATATTACATTAACCGAGGGATAGATTTGAATGCTTGCAACCCTCTAATTAAATGCTAAAAACAATGAACTACTTATTCACTTCAGAATCAGTGTCCGAAGGACACCCCGACAAAGTCGCTGACCAGATCAGCGACGCTATTTTGGACAATTTTCTTGCTCTTGACCCCTCGGCTCACGTAGCCTGCGAGACGATGGTAACCACCGGACAGGTATTCGTAGCCGGCGAGGTGACTGCCAAGAAGTATATTGACCTGCCGGCTATCATCCGCCGCACTATTCACGACATAGGCTATACCAAAGCCGCCTACAAGTTCGAGGCGGAGAGTTGCGGTATTCTCCAAGCGCTGCACGAGCAGAGTGCGGACATCAACATGGGCGTTAGCCGCAAGTCGAAGATGGCACAAGGTGCCGGTGACCAAGGAATGATGTTCGGTTACGCCTCATCGGAGACCGACAACTATATGCCGCTCACACTCGATCTGGCACACACCTTAGTATATACGCTCGCGCGTATTCGCAAGGAAGGCAATCAGATGACTTACCTGCGTCCCGATGCCAAGAGCCAGGTGACGATGGAGTATGACGAGCATAACCGCCCTGTACGTATTCAGACCATCGTGCTCTCCACCCAACATGACGAGCTGACAGCCGACGGTCAGAAGGTTACGCCCGAACTCATCAAGCAAGACGTGATTGCGATTCTGCTGCCGCGCGTAGCCAAACGTGACGCACGCTATACTGCCCTACTCGAGGCATTTCTCCACGACGAGCGCACCGAGCTGCTGGTGAACCCCACAGGTAACTTCGTCATAGGTGGGCCTTACGGCGACACAGGTCTGACCGGTCGTAAGATCATCGTGGATACCTACGGCGGTCGCGGCGCACACGGTGGCGGTGCATTCTCCGGCAAAGACCCCTCGAAGGTCGATCGTTCGGCTGCTTACGCAGCACGCTATATCGCCAAGAACATGGT
>CACZRD010000029.1 GCA_902783545.1 uncultured Bacteroidales bacterium | reverse complement strand
CAACACCTTATCAACGTTATCAACTGCCACCGCTCATCACTTGAATCTACTATTCGCCCTATTGGGTTTGACCGCTAAAATATGAAACGATTTCTCATCTTTTTTTTCGCTGCCGTATTAGGTGTTGGCAGCGTTCGTGCCGAAGTGTATTACGGCAACTGTGGGATCCAGAAAACAGGATTCAACGTCCGCTGGCTGTTGGATACCGACACCGGCTTGCTTACCCTCGAAGGCTATGGTGCGATGCAGAACTATATGTATATCACCGACGAGGCACCATGGTTCGAGGTGCGCATGTATATCAAGCATGTGAAGGTCATGGACGGAGTGACGACCATAGGCACATGGGCGTTCAACCAGTGTTTCTATCTTGAAGACATCACCCTTGGCAAGGACATTTGCAAAGTCCCTACAGACTTCTGCGGCAATGATATCCGGCTGCAAACCATCAAAGTAGATAAGAACAACAAACATTTTTCGGCAAAGGATGGCATCCTGTACGACAAGAAACGCACCGTGCTACTGCATTTCCCTGCCGGGCATCCTGCGAAGGAGTACACCTTACCACGCTCGCTGGAAACGATAGCCGCTTTCGCCTTTTCCTGTAATCAGAATCTGGAAACACTGAATATACCTTCATTGAAAAGTATCGAGGGGCATGCGTTCAGCAACTGCAACAGTCTGAAACGCATCAATTGCTATGCTCAAGTACCACCTGCCATAGCGGATAGAAATATCTTTGATATCAGGGTGAATCCTACCGTCTATGTGCCCGCCAAAAGCATAGAACAATACAAAGCCACTCCCTGGAAACTCATGCTCCTCAAACCGCTGAAGTAGCGGAAGATTTTGCTTTCATTTGTCGGGTTAGTTTTTCTAAAATGCACTTCTCTGCGCTTTCCGCACCGAATACGTAAAAAATAATTGCATATTTCATTTTTTTTACTATCTTTGCTCCGCATATATTTTGCGAGCAGTTATATAATAGCTCCTGCTCGCTAAAACAACAAAAGAACATGAAAAAAAATCAAATACTTGCTCTGCTTGCAATTTCGCTGACTGCCACCGGCTTTGGTCGGTGGGGCAGCGTGCAGGCACAACCTGTCAGCGAACGTCTGACGGGAACAAAACAGACTGAGCTGCAACACATCGAGCTCAGGCAAACGCGGCCCATTGATCCTGCGTCAAAGGACAGCATCGTTGAGGTAAGAATACTGGATGTGCGGACATATATGGATACGATCCGCACCATCGCGCAGCGTGAGGAGAGCATAGTCATCCCGCCCGATTCGAGCGAGCGCCGCGGCCACTATGTGCAGGTGCAGGTCGGCGCAGCCATAGGCAACGTAGGCTATGGCGGCCTCAGGAAGGACTATGTGCTACCGACGCAAGGCAGCCAGCAAGCCGCGCTGTCCGGCGTGGTACAATTGCAGTACGCTTACTTCTTCCACCGCAGCGTAGGTATAGGCATCGGCGCATGGCTGAGCAACTACAGCTCATATGGCAATCTGAGCGGCGAGCAGGTATTCAACGGTCTGAAGCAGGCTAACGGCCTGTATGTGCCCGATACCGAGAGTGGCATCATCGACTCCGACGGCGAGTACTACAACCACCACGCTGCCATCCGCCGTTGGAGGGAACGGCAGACGATACACACCGTGGGCGTTCCCGTCACGCTGCAGTTCCAGGCTTGGGGCAAGCAGAGCAAGACGGGATTCTATGCCGCCTTGGGTGCCGCACCCGTGTATTCGGTACATACCACCTACCGGCTGCTGGAGGGCGAGATAGAGCACTGGGGCGCGTACCTCCATATGGGTGACGAAGCGAACATCCACGATGTCCGGGAGTTCGGTACCATCGATTATGTTGCCGGCACCATCACGCAGCTGGGCAAGTCCGTCCCGTACACCTCTGCCGGCGTGCATCCTGACGGCAAACTCAGCGTCAGGCAGTTTTCCGCCACGGCGCTGGCGGATCTGGGTCTGCTCATCCGTTTGAGCCCGCAGGTCGATCTGCTGCTCGGTGTGTATGCCCACTATACGTTCCTCGATATGCAGAGCGCCCGGCTCAAGGATCTCGGCTGGCAGGACACCAAGCAATTCCCCAACCTGAAGATGGAGCAGTACGACGGCCTGCTTGCCACCAACAGTCTGGCTGACGGCGGCGCTCTCCGCCCCTGGCAGGTGGGCGTGAAGATCGGTGTGCACTGGCACAACTTAGGCAAGCCCCGCACAGGATCCGTTCTGCGCAATGACACGACGCTCCAGCTGGTAGCGCGCCATGACAGCGTCCGCACGGAGCGTATCGATACGTTTGCACGGCAGCCTATAACCAAGGTGGAACGCGTACAGCGGAAGATCAACGAGCTGAACCGCATATACTTCGAGTTCGACAATTTCCGCCTCAACAAGGAGTCGCAGCAGATGTTGATGCAGATTGCTCAGGAGCTGAAGACCATCCCGAACAAAGTGTTCATAGGCGGTCATGCCTCGAAGGAAGGCCTGCGGGCACATAACGCCCTGCTTGCCAAACGTCGCGCGTCGGAGGTGAAGTACTTCCTGACAGACTGCGGCATACCGGCTAAACGGATCATAGCCAAGGACTTCGGCTCGGATGTCGAGAACGCCATCAATATCCACCACGAGCTTCCTCTTGACCGCCGGGTGGAGATAATTGTGCTGGAAGAATAAACAGAAATTAGAGACCTATGAAAAATATCAAACTACTTGCTTTAGTTGCAGTCCTGTTGGCAGCCACCACCCACGCCTCGGCTTGGAGCGGTAGCGGCACTACCGATACTCCTTGGCTGATCAGCAGCGAAGACGATTGGAACGAATTAGCGACCCAGGTAAACGGTGGTGAGTCGTATTACGGTAAGTATTTCCAATTGACGGAAGACATCTCCGTCACGACCATGGTCGGTGTACCGGATTTATACGACCACACCCAAATGGGTGTATATGGTCCGGCTTTCTGTGGCACTTTTGACGGTGGCGGGCACACCATAACCGTTGACTACTATGTTTGTGAATCTGACGATCCCGATTACATTGAAGATTGGGCTGCTGCTCCTTTCCGCGTAGTGGGTCACGGTGCGGTGCTCAGCAATGTGAATACAAAAGGAAAGATTTCCGGCTGTATAGGCTTTGCCGCCGGTCTGATCGGGTGTATTCAGGACATAGCTAAAGGAACAATAAATGTAACTATTGAGCACTGCCGTAGTAGTGTGGAGATTGATGTATATAACATACGTGATGATGATCCATACGCGAGAGCATCGACCGGTGGTATAATCGGTTCGACGACAGGATGGTATTTGGCGGAATACACTTGGGGCAAAACAAGTAACGTCAATGAGACGATCAAGATATTTGGAAAGAAGACTATTCGGCTTAGGGATTGCGTGTTTGACGGTTCGCTACACGGAGGCGATTATGATACGGGGCTCGGTGGCTTGGTAGGTTCCACCGCTTGGAATGTGGATCTATGGTTTGACGGCTGCGTTTTTGCGCCAAGTTATATATCCCTTGACCACATGGAAACGCAATCGACGTTTGTTCACTTACTCCGAGACGCTGACGCCAATATGGTGCATTTCGCGCATTGCTACTATGTCAATGATCCCGATGTGATTGGCGGAAGGCTTGACGGCATGAATCTGCAAGGCACACGGGTATATTCCATCCGAGGCAAATCAGGCGTTACCGCAGATTTCAGCGGGTATGAGCTCATACCTCTTTATGATAATTTCAAGCTGGTTAAGTTCTATAAAGACGCAAGCGGATTCAAAGGATTCAAGATGGACAGCACGCTTTATGCCCAAGGCACAGAGACATTGAGTCTGCATCTCGAAGGTTCGAATGCCGACTATAAAGTGTCCTCTCCTGCCACGCTCACCGGTTGCGATAATCCTTACACGCTGCAGATGAAGAACGCTAACTGCGAGATATCTCCCGCTCCGCTCACCATCACGAGCAAGTCATCGGAACTGAGTGATTGCCCGGGTGGTGCGAGCAAGTCGATAGCTTTCTCCAATCCAAGCAACTATCTCATTAAGTGGGTACTCAAGCGCGGTGATGACGAGGTGGGCAAGACTACGGATTACGCTGAGGTTGCATCGCCGATTGACATATCATCGTACTTGACCGAAACAGGCACGTACACGTTTACCATCAGCGCCAAGCTTGCCAACGGTTGCGAGAAGGAGAATATAGATAAGGTGTCGTTTGAGGTGTATGCTATGCCTGCAGCCGAGATCACTACCACTCCTGCCGAGCTGAACAGCTGCCTGAGCGGTGGGGGCAAGCAGATAGCCCTATCGACCTACGACGAGCAGATCAAATGGGTGCTCAAACGCGATGGCGTAAAGTTGAATGCCGAGGAGAACTACGCCAGCTATACCGGCCCGATTGAAATTCCCGTAGAGTATCTGACAAAAGCCGGCATTTATACGTTCACAATCAGCGCCAGGACATCCCACGGTTGCACGATAGAAAATATCGATGAGGTGTCGTTTGCGGTGTATGCTGTGCCTGCAGTTGAGATCACGACTACTGCTGCCGACCTGAACAGTTGCCTGAACGGCGGGAACGTATATGTAGCGCTATCGAACTACGCCGACTTGGTCAAATGGGTGCTCAAACGCAACGGCGCAGAGGTGCATACTGAGGATTATAAGACCTATGCCGGCCCGATTGAAATATCCGCAGCGAGCTATCTGATTGAAGCCGGCAGTTACACGTTCACAATCAGCGCAAAGACAGTGAACGGTTGCACGACAGAAAATATAGATGAGGTGTCGTTTGAGGTGTATGCTGCGCCTGCAGTTGCAATCACGACTGATGCTGCCGAGCTGGACAGCTGCCTGAACGGTGAGGACAAATCGATTGCCCTATCGACATATGCCGAGCAGATCAAATGGGAACTCAAACGCGGTAGCACTGTGGTGTATTCCAAGCCTTACGCCACCTATACTGCCCCGATTGAAATCTCCGCAGCGTATCTGACCGAAGCCGGCGATTATACGTTTACCATCAGCGCCATGACAGCCAACGGTTGCGAGAAGGAGAATATAGATCAGCTGACATTCGCTATCTATCCTATCCCTACCGTAACATTTGATGTCGTGCCTCCGATTGCGTCAGGGACTCCGACGCTGGATGTTACGCTCAAGAGCCTGCCTGATGCCACGAAGTATGACTACTGGGTAGAGAATGCTGATGGCGACAGGATATCGAGCGCAGGTAAAGCAACGGATGTGCCCGCAACGCAGATGACAATCACCCTGAACACCGGCAGTTTGCCCGTAGGCACCTACACCTTGTACGTGTTGCCTAAGTCCGAGACCTGCGAGGGGCAACCGACAGCGGTGAACATCGTTGTGAACAATGACCCGACCGTCACCTTCGGCGCAGAGGATATAGCGGTCTGCTCGTCCGCAGACAAGGTGGAGATACCCTTTGCCACCTCGTCAGATGCAGTAACAATAACCTATTCTGTTAACGGCGGATCTCCGAATACGGTTGCAGCGAACTCGTCACCTCTGACCCTCGCCATCATGTCGCCCGGCACCTATACCGTAAGCGCTTTTGCCTCGTCGAGCTCTATAAACGGCAGTGCGTACACGAAGAGCTTCACCATCCTTGCGCCGCTGACAGAGCATTCTGTTTCGCAGCCGAAGCCGTTCATAGGTTGCGATGATACCTATGACGTAAGCATCACGGTGAATCTCTCCAATGCCGCAGGCAGAAAGATTTGTGCTAAATATACGGATGATGGCGAACATATTGCATACGTGGAGACCAACGTTGGCGATCCGACAGCCCAACTTGTTCTCACCGGTCTCAGACACACCGATCTCGTCGGAAAGCATCCGGTGAAGGTGTATGTGGACGGCTTTGAGGATTGCGGAATAACTGTTGAATACACCGAACCCAAACTGATGACGATCACTCCGGACTTCGAAGTTGAAGCGTTGCCCATGAAGTGCGGCGAGGAAACATTTACGCTCACGGGTACGATCGAAGCCAACTGCAACGAAGGCACGATCATCGTCAAGTACAACGATAGCCATCTCACTTCTGTTCCGGCAAGCGCATCAAGCGATTTCATTATCGACAATATCCCCGTCGGTGGCAGCGTAACGCAACTCCAGGCGTACTTCGAGGGGAAATCCTCTTGCGCTGTGGCGTCGAAGGCATTCACCCAGCCCGTGAAACCGCAGGCATCCATCACGGCTACGCCTCCGGCACTGTCTTGCTATCAACAGAGCTTCGACCTTTCGTTCACGCTCGATTACACCTATCAGCAGGCCGGCACGCTCACTATATCGCTGGACGGCTTCCCGGACAAGACATTGACATACACGAGCAGCAATGGCGGTTATGCAGCCCTGGCATCCGATGCGAAAACGCTCACCGGCACCTTCAGCGACCTGCCTGCCGACGGACGGAAGGATGCAAAGTTGAACTTCGCGTTCGATGGTGACCATTCGTGCTCGGGAGCGATGAGTCTGGTCTTCCCGCGTACACCGCTAATCACATCGGAGATCGAGGTGGAGAACATCGATATGTTTGTGTCCGGCGACACATATAGCCCGACGGTCACCGTATCGTATGATCACACCGACGGCGAGACACTGGTGCTCGAGTACCAGAAAGCGAACGGTGAGTGGGTGTCGGTTATCTCGTCACCCGTCAGCGGAACCGGCAGCTATACGTTCAGAGGCCTGACCTTCGACGATGTGGCGATGGACGAGCGAACAGTATATGTCTATTTCCATGGCTCGACATGCGATAAGAAGAAGCAAACATACTGGCCACCTTCCACCACCCCGATTGCCCCGCATGTGACGATCAGCAACACCCGGAAGCCGGTCATCACCGAGGAGTACTGCGATGCTGATGTGTATACCGTAACCGTCACGCTCAGTGTGACCAATGCGCGAGGCAATATCAAAGCTACCTGCAAGGGCGTGAGTGCTGAGCAGCCGGCTGAGGAAGGCGAGAACACTATCACCCTCACCGGCGTACCGCGCGACGGCAGACCGAACACGATTGAGCTCTCCTTCACCTATACCGGCGGCGCTACAAGCGATAGGCAGACAGTAGAGTTTACCCAGCATCCGAAGCCGGAGCTGATAGACCTGACGATTGCCGCTCCGAGCGAGATACCGTGCGATGCTGCCACCTATAAGTTGATTGACACCATCCGTTGCGCCAACCTCGGCACGGCTGTGCTTACCATGTGGCTGGTGGATGATCAGGGCAACGTGGTGCCTCAGGACGGCGCGATCACAACCAACAGCGAGACATCCACGCTCCTGTTCACCAGCGCTGTCTATGTGCCTGCCGACGACAAACCCTACACCCTGTACGTCAAGGCGACGGGCGACAACTGGCGCGATGGTTGCAACCTTCTGACGGCTGCGATCCCGGCTGTCACGCGTCCGGATGCCACAAGCATCAGCCTCAAGCCTATCGACCCCTTGTGCGACTCCGAGAAGCAGCTCATTCTGCCGTTCGCCATCACCCAAGGCGACATCAGCGAGGCTACACTGACGCTGACCGGCTCGGACATCTTCTACGCGGCAATGGATATCAACGCGACCAAAGACACGCTGACATACTCCCTGCCCGGCCGCCTCACTGCCGGCAAGCATACAGCCATCGTTGAGGCACGCAATGCCTCGGGCTGCGTCACTACCGCCGAACTCCCGATTGAGGTGGCGCAGGACAGCATTATCTACTCCAAGTGGACGGAGGTGCTGATCGTAGATAACCACGCAGGTCTCTACACCGCCTACCAGTGGTATCAGAACGGCCAGCCTGTCGGCAACGAGCAGGTACTGCATGTGCCGGCCGGAATGAGCGACAACACGTATTACTGCCGCCTGACCTTGCGGGACGGCTCACAGATATATACCTGCGAGCACGCATTCGACGATTTCAAGCGCTCGGCCGAACATCAGCAGGAGTCTCTGTCTGACACGGTTGACGCTGACCGCCCGTACAAGATCATCGAGGATGACCATGTTATCATCATCCGTGGCGGTGAACGCTACGATGTGACGGGTGTAAAACGCTAACCAAGCCCACCAAAAAAGTCGGAGCATCATCGTGCTCCGACTTTTTT